>JBEIFE010000059.1:0-8172 GCA_040382575.1 Candidatus Sericytochromatia bacterium | reverse complement strand
TCCTTGTCGGCGTCGATGAACGCCAGATCGAAGGGCACCTCACCGAGGGCCCGGAAGCGGGCGAGGGTTTCGAGGGCGGGCGCCAGGTGCAGGCTGATCCGATCCGAGAGTCCGGCGGCTTCCCAGTGGGCCCGGGCGATCGCCGTGTATTCCTCCGAGACGTCGAGACAGACGACCCGCCCATCGGGTCCGAGTGCCTGCGCCATCACCAGGGCGCTGTAGCCCGTGAAGGTGCCGATCTCGAGGATCCGGCGGACACCGAGCGCGCCGACCAGCCAGGCCATGAACTGTCCGGCCAGGGGGTTGATCTGCATGTTCGCCCGGGGATGGGTGGCCGTGATGGCACGCAGGGTGGCCCACTCGGGGCGATCGCGCATGCCGTGTCGCTCGAGGTAGGAGCCGATCTCGGGGGTAACCAGGATGTGACCGCGACTCAACGCATCTGCCTCCATTCACGACCGCGGCCCCGGGGGGCCAGATGATGCCAGAGGAAGGTCCAGCGATCCGCGGCCTCCTCGATGAGCTTGCTCGTGGGCTTGCCTGCTCCGTGCCCGGCACGAGTCTCGACCCGCAGCAACACCGGGGCCGAGCCGGCCTGGGCATGCTGGAGGGCCGCCGCGAACTTGAAAGAGTGCAGGGGTACGACCCGGTCGTCGTGGTCGCCCGTCAGCACCAGCGTGGGAGGATAGGCATTCCCCGGACTGACCCGGTGGTAGGGCGAGTAGGCCAGCAGGGCCCGGAACTCATCCTCGTGGTCGGAGGTGCCGTAGTCGGAGGCCCAGGCCCACCCGATGGTGAAGCGGTGGTAACGCAGCATGTCGAGCACACCGACGGCCGGAACGGCTGCCCCGAACAGATCGGGCCGCTGCGTCATGCAGGCCCCGACGAGCAGGCCACCGTTGGACCCGCCCCCGATGCCCAGGTGCGCAGGAGCCGTGTAGTGCTCGCGGACGAGCCACTCGGCCGCCGCGATGAAGTCATCGAAGACGTTCTGCTTGTGTAGCTTCGTACCAGCCTGGTGCCACTCCTCGCCGTACTCGCCTCCACCGCGCAGGTTGGCGATCGCCAGAACCCCACCCCGCTCGACCCAGGACAGGTTCGAGACCGAGAAACTGGGCGTGAGCGAGACGTTGAAGCCGCCGTAACCGTAGAGATAGGTGGGGTTCTGACCGTCCAGGACCAGCCCCTTGCGATGCACCAGGAACATCGGGATGCGAGTCCCGTCCTTCGAGGGGAAGAAGACCTGACTCGTCTCGAATCGCGAAGGGTCGAAGGCCAGACGTGGCTCGCGATACACGGACGTCGACCAGGTCCGGCAATCGAGTCGGTAGATGGTCGTGGGCGTGGTGAAGCCCGTGAACGAGAAGTAGACCTCGGGCGCGTCACGACGACCGGCGAAACCGCTCACGCTGCCGATACCCGGCAGGGACAGCTCGCCCAGGGCCTTGCCTGCGAGGTCATGGAACCGCACGACGTGCCGCGCGTCGCGAAGGGCCTCCACGATGAAGCGATCGCCCAGCAGCGTCACGCCATCGAGGCGGTCGGTCCCCTCGGACAAGATCTCGCGCCAGTGCGCGGGCTCGGGGCGATCGACGTCGAGGGCCACCAGACGTCCGCGCGGCGCCGCCTGCGTGGTCCAGACATACAGCGTCGAACCGTCGCTGCCGACCACCGAATACCGGGCGTCGAAGGCGTCCAGCAGCGGCCGGATCGGTGAACCCGGGCGAGTCAGATCCTGGATGTAGACACGATTCCGGGAGGCCGTCCCCTCCGAGATCGACAGGACGAGATAGCGACCGTCCTCCGTGACCTCGGCACCATAGCCCCACTTCGGATGGTCGGGGCGTTCGTACACCACGCGGTCCTCGGCCTGCGGCGTCCCCACCCGGTGGAAGCACAGGCGGGGCATCTCGTTGATGGCCGACAGAGCCTGACCGGGCGCGGGCTCCTCGTAACGCGAGTAGTAGAACCCCTGACCGTCAGGAGTCCAGGCCACGCCCGAGAACTTGATGCCCTGCAGGGTCTCGGGCAGATCGCGCCCGGTGCGCACGTCGCGGATGGTCCAGCGCTGCCAGTCCGAGCCAGCCATGCTGGTACCGATGACGACGTGCTCACCCGCTGGCGAGGGCGCGAGCATCGAGAGAGCCACCGTACCATCGCTCGAGAGCGTGTTGGGATCGAGGAACGGCTTCCAGGACGCCGTTGCCCCCTCGGCCTGATAGATGACGGCCTGGTTCTGGAGCCCGTCATTGTGCCCCACCCAGAGGCGGCCCCCCGCAACAACGGGAACGCCCGTGCGAGGGAAGTTCCACATCTGCGTGAGTCGCTGCTTCCATGCCTCACGGCCGGAATAGCTGGCGAGCACCGAGACCGTCAGACGGTTCTGAGCCTCGATCCAGTCCCGGGCCTCGGCTCCCTCGAAGTCCTCGAGCCAGCGGTAGGGATCGGGAACGGCCTGACCGAAGTAGGTATCCGTGACATCCTCGCGCCGGGTCTCGGGGTAGGCGAGGCGCGTCGGACGCCTCGGCGTGGTGGCCCCGAAGCGACGCGGGAGCATGAGACTGCCGGGTACGGGAGAGGCGAGACCGGGCATGGTGAAGGCCAGGACCGGCATGGAGAGGGCGAGCATCCAGAGGGTGGGGCGCTTCATGTCCGAGTCCTCGTCAAGCCGCGGCCAGGACGCGCTGGCTGAAGGTCGCGAACGAGGTCACACCCAGGGCCCGGAGCAGGTCGAGGGCCTGCGGATACATCGCGCCGACATCCTCGGGACGGTGCGCATCCGAACAGAGCACGAGCGGGATGCGGGCCTCGACGAGGCGCGGCAACCATTCGGGGGCGGGATAGATTTCGCCCACCGGCTTGCGCCACCCGGCCGTGCTGACCTCGACGGCCATCCCGGACCGCGCGATCAGGGGCGTGAGCTTCTCGTACCAGCGCCCGGCAACCTCGGGGGCCTTGAAACCGAAGACCTTGATGACGTCCGCGTGACCGATGATGTTCACGGGACGATCGGCGATGAGCTGTTCGAGAATCGAAAAGTAGGTGTCGTAGACGTCCTCGACCCGGTTCTGCTCCCACTGGTCGCGCATCTCGTCGAGATCGAAACCGAACCCCCCGAGCCAGTGCACCGAGCCGATGGAGTAATCGAACGGGTAGCTCGCCAGGAAGTCCTTCATGCGCTCGCCGTTGTCGGGCATGTAGTCCATCTCGATCCCGATCTTGATCTGGACGCCGCGCTTGCGAGCCTCGTGCAGCAGGGCGAGGTACGCATCCAGGTCTTCGGTCTTGCGCTTCTCCACCCACGGATTCGACAGCAGCGACCGGGTCTGGGTGAAGCGGTAGGCGTGCTCGGAGATGCCGAGTTCGGTGACACCGGACCGGGCGGCCTGGTCGACGAAACGTTCGAGCCATTCCAGGGTGTAGGGGCCGCGCTCGATGTGGACGTGATAGTCGGTGATGGGACCTTGCATGCACTCCTCCGGACAGAACGGACCTCTTGTACCCGCGATCGCCGCGGTATGACGCCCCCTTCCCCCCGGACGCCGGAGATCGTTTCATGGAGCCATGCAACCCTGGCACGATCTGCTTGACGATACCCCCCTGCATGCCTGGACGGCGGGCGAGGGTCCACCCCTGTGGGCCCTGCACGGCACGGGCGGCAGCGGCAAGGTCTGGTTCCACCAGAGCCGCCGATTCGCGGAGCGGTGGCGTGTCATCGCCCCCGACCTGCCGGGCTACGGACAGTCCGGGCAGCCTGCGAGCGTCCGATCCGTCGACGATGTCGCGGGCTGGCTGGCCCGGTGGCTCCCGCGCCTCTCCGGCGAACCAGCCGTCGTGATGGGGCACTCGATGGGCGGACGCGTCGCCTTGCAGATCGCCGTCGAACACCCCGAGCTCGTCCGCGCCCTGGTGCTCGTCAATGCGTCGGGTCTGCATTTACCGCATGCGCCGGCCCTCTCCCCCCGGGAACTCGGCCCCGAGGGGTTCATCCGTGCCCTGTACCACCGGCCGAGCGTCCGCTCGCTGGAAGCCGCCGTACGCGAGGCCGAGCGCTGGTGGCCGACGCTGGAACGCCTGACCCGATCCCCCTTGAGACGGGACTGGCACGAACGACTGGCCGAGGTCCGGGTGCCCACCCTGGTGGTCTGGGGCTTGGAGGATGGCCTGATTCCCTGGGAACATGCGCTGGCTTTCCGGGACGGCATCCCGGATGCGCGCCTGGTCCCCGTCCCGGAATCGGGCCATGTGCCGATGCTCGAGCGTCCAGGCGAGGTCAACCGGGCCCTGGCAGCCTTTCTCGACGATCTCGAAACTCCCCCCATCCCGGAAGGAAAACCCTCGTGACACCCGAAGACCTCAACGCCCATCTCGACGCCGCGATCGCCTCGGCACCCACGGCCCAGCAGGCCCTCGTGGCAGCGGTCGATATGGGCTATGCCCTCCTCGACGAGGAAGGGGAACGCTGGTCGAACGACCAGATCACAGGACTCCGCATGCGGCTGGCGCATGCGGAGTCCCTGATCATCCGGTATTTCGGAATGTAAAACGTCAGGAAACGGGAGTAGCGTCCTGGGTCGCCTCGGTCCGGGCCTGGAGTTCGATGGCCTGCCCCGCGATCTCGAGCAACTTCTCCTTGGGGAACGGCAGCTCGTTGAGCAGCGACTTGTCGACGGGGTACAGCGAGATCCCGATGGGAAGGCCCGTGACCTTGCAGTTCACGGCCACGTCCGCCAGATGCAGGATCTTGACGAGCCGCTTGTTGAGCGTGGCATCCTTCGGAGCGTGGTGCAACCGGACCGCCTCCACCAGCGGAGCCGGCAACCCCCAGCGCTCGAGGACCTTGGCACCGAAGTACGAGTGGTTGAATCCCAGGGCGCGATCCTCCGCCGTGAACATCGAAACGGCCTTGGCCTGCGTGACCTTGATGGCCGAGCTGATCTCCTCGTAAGCGTAGGCATTGAGGATGGCCTTCCCGATGTCATGGAACAGCCCCACCGTGTAGGCCTGGGCCAGGTTCGGATAATCGAGTTCCTTGGCCAGCAGCTGGCATGCGATGGCCACCTGCTGACAGTGCTTCCAGACCCGTCCCTGCATGATCTGGAAGGTGTCCGGCTCGATTCCAGGCGGAGTCGCCTCGGTGCTCGTCGCCGACTGGATGAAATCCCGGACGGTCTTGAGCCCCATGAGCCTCACGGCCTGGAGGACGCTCTGGACCTGCTGGTTCGAGCGAATGACGGTCTTCCGCATCAGCTCGCTGGAAGCCTGACGGTCCTCGGCGATGACTCCGGCCACCTTGTCGAAGTTGACATTCGGGTCCTCGAGCATTTCGAGGGCCTTGGCCAGCGCCGGCGAGAAGTTGAAGGTCGGAAGCTCCGTCACCTTCTGCATGAGCAGGGACTCGAGGCTCATGGACACGGGCGTACCTCTTTCGGGATGGTTCGTCGCACGGTGATCATACCCCGGCAGGAGGGCGATCATCACGCTGTGCGCGCATTTCGACGATGGCTTCACGGATCCGGGACAGGACCTGGTCGGCAGGAACCTTCTCGACCTCGCCAGACCGGTGCTTGAGCTCGACGAGGCCCTCGGCCAGAGTCTTTCCGAGCGTGACCCGGAACGGGAAACCGATCAGGTCCGCGTCCTTGAATTTGACGCCCGCCCGCTCCTCACGATCGTCGAGAACGACCTCGATTCCCAGACGTCCCGCCTCGGCGTATAGGCGTTCGGCCCACTCGAGGGTCGCGGGATCCTTGAGGTTCACGGGCACGATGACGAGGTGATAGGGGGCGATCGCCAGGGGCCAGCGGATGCCATCGGCGTCGTGGAAGGCCTCGACGGCCGCCTGGGCCGTCCGCGTCACGCCGATGCCGTAGCAGCCCATCACGAAGGGCTTCTCCAGACCATCGGCATCCATGAAGGTGGCCTGCATGGCCGCGCTGTACTTGGTGCCCAGCTTGAAGGTGTTACCGACCTCGATGCCCTTCGCCGCGGAGAGACTCCCCTCGCCGCAGCGCGGGCATGCATCCCCCGACCGGGCGAGGCGCACATCGACGCTCTCACCCGAGGGGATATCGCGCTCCCAGCGTGCATCGACGCCATGGGCATCGACGACGTTGGTTCCGACGATGAAATCCGAGCAGTCGCGCGCCGTGGCATCCACGAAGAAGCGATCGACCTTGAGCCCCTTCGGCCCGACGAAGCCCACGGGCGCCCCGGAGCGCTCGAGCACCTCTTCGGCCGAGGCCAGGCGCAGTTCGAGCGCGGCGAGACGGTTCTGGAGTTTCACCTCGTTGACGTCGACATCCCCGCGGATGCAGACGGCTACCCAGCAAACCTCGGCCTCGGCACCGTCCTGGCCGGGCACCAGGGCGCGATACACGAGCGTCTTGACGATCCGGGAAGCCGGGACCTGGAAGAACGAGACCAGCTGTTCGATGGTGTGGATACCGGGCGTGGGGACGGTCCGGAATTCACCCGCGACATCCCCTGACACGGGCGTCTCTGGGCGCACCTCGGCTCGCTCGACGTTCGCGGCATAGTCACAGTGCGAGCAGAAGAGGAGATCGTTCTCCCCTCCGGCCGTCTCCACGACCACCATGAACTCGTGCGCGGCGGAACCTCCGATGGCGCCGACATCCGACTCCACTTTCCGGGTATGAAGTCCGCATCGCTCGAAGATGCGCGTGTACGCCCGGCACATCACATCGTAGGTTTCCTCGAGCGAGGTCGCATCCACGTGGAACGAGTAGGCATCCTTCATGATGAATTCACGACCGCGCAGCAAGCCGAAGCGCGGCCGGATTTCATCGCGGAACTTGGCCTGGATCTGGTAGAGGTTCATGGGCAGCTGTCGGTAGCTGCGCAGCTCGTCACGGGCGATCGCCGTGACCACTTCCTCGTGGGTGGGCCCCAGGAGTTCGTCGCGGTCGTGCCGGTTCTTGAGGCGGAACATCTCTTTGCCGTAAGCCTGCCACCGACCCGACTGTTGCCACAGCTCGGCAGGGCTCAGGATGGGCATGCGGACCTCGAGAGCACCCGAGCGATCCATCTCCTCGCGGACAATCTCTTCGACCTTGCGTACTACTCGCCACATGAGCGGGTACAGGTTGTAGACGCCGGGGGTCACGCGACGCATGAACCCGGCGCGGAGCAGCAACTGGTGAGAGGCGATCTCGGCCTCGGCGGGCACGTCCCGCAGGGTCGGGGCAAGGAGCTGGGACATTTTCATGCGAGGGCGACCTCCCTTGATCGGCAAGCACGGACGGTTTCACCCATGATAGCGGACCTCGGCCCCTCCGGATGGCCGGGTCGGCACGAGGGCCTACTCTGATGGCGCTCGTCTCCGCAACCTCCTCGGTCATCCCGCTCGTCGCGGCCCACGGAGGCGAGGCGGTTGCCTCGCCGGGGGACTTCGAGGAACTTGCCACCGGCTCGATGACCGGCACCGAACTCGAACAGGCAACCGGTTCACCGGTCACCCGGACGGTCGAGCAATCCGTCGAGCATCTGGCCACCCTCTCCTTGCCGGTCCCCCCCCCCCTTTCGACGGCCTTGCTCCAGACCCCCACCTGGCGCGAAGGCGTGCTGGGCCTCCTGGTCCTGGCCTTGCTCGTGATCCTGGGGGCATCGCGGGCGAGGAGCGCCGCCAGAGCGGAAGCGCGCCCCGCTACACCACGCCCTTCCGTGACGTCGCCGTTGCTGGAGCCGGGTTCCCTGCTGGCACGCATGTCGGCGGGAATCCTGCCCATCCGGGAACACGTGGCCTCCGCGATCCGGGCAGCGGATCGCCTGCGCCTGTCGGTGGGGCAGTCCTCCCGGAAACTCACGGATTCCTCTCGCCTGACCCAGGACCTGGCCGAACAGGCCTCCGGCCTGCACGCCCACCTGCTCCGTGCAACGCTGCCCGTGACCGGCGCAGACGTGGCACCGGGGCTGCACCGGCTGGCGACGGATCTGGCCTTCGCGGCCGGACAGGCCGATGTGGCCGGCCACGTCAGCCGGATCGCGGGAGATCTTCGACGGATGGCCCAGGAGCTTGAACACCGGGACGGCACGGTGACGGTGGCTTACCTCGTCGAACTGGCCGCATCGTGGTCCTCTCGCTGCGAGCATCTGGCTCGCCAGATCTCGGAACTCGAGCTGGGGAGCATGCACGGCGGGGCCCTGGATACG
>JBEIFE010000058.1:0-8211 GCA_040382575.1 Candidatus Sericytochromatia bacterium | reverse complement strand
GGATCGGCCAGTTGCCTGATCAGATCGTTCATCAGGCGGTGGCGGTCAAGTCCGGTTGCGAGCGGGGTGCGGGTGAGAAGACTGAGCTGGGCCAGCAACGTGGACTGATCCGGCCGACGCAAGCTCCCGTCCAAGCGTCCTGAACGCTCGAGTCGCTGGATAGCCCGTTTCCCTTCCGCATCGAGCAGATTCGCGATACGTCCCATCTCGACGGCATTCGTATCGGTCGCTCGATGATCGGTCCGATCCGACGTTCCCACCGATCGGGCCGTTGGCCCGGAGGCCGGTCTGGCCAGTCGTTTTCCGGGACGCGGCTCGATTGCTGCATTCGTGAGGCGCATGGACTCGGTCTCCGGTTCGGGGGCTGATCCGGTTATCGTGTCCTGGACAGCATGGTTGCGTGAAGAAGGTGTTAAGCTATGGAGCGGCTGCCTGGATTGTCCCTGTCTCGCGCGGGGTAAGAGACTCATCAGGAGTGGGCCAGCATGGTGCGTCAAATCGACCCTTCCCGCGGGCGCCTGCCCATGGCGGGAACCGGAAAGTCCGCAAGACCGGATCGCGTCACTCCAGCAGGAGAGCGTCTACGGCCTCGTGCGGCTCGGCGGTCGTGGATGCAGGAACTGCTTTTCGAGGCAGGGCTCACGCGCGGTGAGGACCCCGACGGTCCGGCTTCTCGCCCTCTCGAGGATCCGGCGTTCGCCAGTGGACCGTCGCGCGACATGTTGATGGCGCTGACGGCCGAACCCGGTCGCGTGATCGCCTCGGTCGCGGAGTACCGAACCTTGCTGCATGCCCGGTTCGATCCCGCCGTCCAGATGACCATCGAGCATCTTTCGAACGAACCCGTCCTCGCGGCAGCAGGTAAGGTCTGGCGCACGGGAAGCGGTGCCGGTAACCGACGCGTCGCGGAGTCCCTGGTGCGTTACCTCGGCGAGGCGCTCGGGGATGCCTACGGATTCGAACCCGTCCCCGTTCTGTTCGACGACCAGCGCGCTGCCGGCTTCAGGGGCCTGTATGACCGGCGGTTCGACCGGGTTTACCTGCCCTCGCGGCTGGCAGCGGGCACCTTGCACGATTTCATCGACGTGGTCACGCATGAGCAGATGCATGCTTTCCAGGATCGCCTGATGGGACGTCTCCAGTTGCTCAAGGGCGAACCTCTGTCAGGCCTCGATCGGATGCTCGCCACGTACTGGAAGAACGAGGAAGGGAAATACCGAGCGCTCATGGCTAGCGGGTCGGACATGAGTCCTGAAACCCGGGAGAAGTACCGGAACATCGGCCAGGAATATCATGCGATCACCACGGGACTGGCGATCGCCGGCGCTCTGGATTCCCGCAGAGCATGAGGTGCGGCTCTCGAATCCGGTGTGCGTCGGTCCTGTTCGGCATGCTCTGCGGGTCGGCGATCTCGGAAACCGTCCTGGCTGCGAACGAGTTCCCCGGTGGGTTACCGGACACCTCGTCCGGGTACCCCTCGCCACCCGGAACCCAGGCGACGTCGACCTCGCCGTCTCTCCCCGCAGTTCTCTCGGTCGACTCCCGGATCGAACTCGTCCAGCAGCCCCGTCCTGACCCGTCCTGGGTGCTTTCCGACCTCGCTGGCATCTTGCCCCAGGCCTGGATGGGGCGAGTCTCGCGTCTGGGGCTTTCTCTCGAGCAGGACGTGATTCCCGGAGTGCGCGGTCGGATCGCGGTCCGGGCTCTCCAGGATCTCGAGGAACCCTTGCTCAATCCCGACTGGCACGAGACAGCCCGTGCGCGCATGGAGGCGCTCCGCAAGGGGGGGACGGATCTCCGGCCGCTGTATCTGCCCGAGTTGCAGCATGCTTCCATCGTCTGGCGAGACCCCGAGCGCGGTGGGGAACTCGAGGCCGGGCAAATGATCGTGCCCATGGATTTCGAGGGAGCCTGGGCGGCCCACCCCTCACCCGCGATCGCCCCCCGATTCACTCCGCTGACGACATGGCTCTCGGGGCGATCAGACGTTCTCTACGAACCCTCGATTTCGGGTCGGTTCCGGGACGTCGGTGTCCGAATGTCCGTGGATTCGGGGCCCTTTCCCTGGACCATAGGCCTGTTCAATGGCAGCGGACCCAACCGTCTGGACGATGGACCTGAAAAGCACGTGTTCTTGCGTCTCGACTGGCGAGCGAGGCCCACTGACCGGATCGGAGCGAGCTGGTTCCGGGGGATCGAGACGTTGCATCCCGCCGGATTCGACCGCCCCGGCGTTCGAATCGATCGGACGCGATGGAACCTGCATGCCGAATTCGAGACGGCCGGTCTGACATGGCGCGGAATCTGGGGCAGGGACGACCGGGGCGATGTCGCCTCCCTGCGGGACGGTGCGTGCCTGGAGGTCGCGCAGCCGGCGGGGGACGGGGCACGTTGGTATGCGCGGGGGAGCTGGTTCCAGGATCCGCGAGCGGTGCTTGACCTGGACTATCGCACGCGGGAAGCCCTGCTGGGGTTTTCCAGAGCCTCGGGCAAGGGCTGGACCTGGCGTAGCGAGGCATGTTACCGGTGGGAAGACGCCGGGAGCACCCATACCGAGGACCTCCGCCTGCTTTCGGCCCTGGATCTGCGCTGGACCATCGATCCGTGAGGCTCCGTTGAACCCATCCGACCGTGACCTGCACCTCATCCTGGCCTCGGCCTCTCCCCGGCGTGCCGATCTGCTCCGGCAAGCCGGCATCGCTTTCACCGTCGATGCGAGCAAGGTGGACGAGACTCTCGACCCGAACTGGTCCCCCTCCGAGGCCGTCATCGAACTGGCGCGCCAGAAAGCCCGCGACGTCGCCGTGCGTCACCCCGGGCCTACCGTCGTCCTGGCAGCGGACACCGTCGTGGTGGTGGATGGTTGCATCCACGGCAAACCGCGGGACGGGGAAGATGCCCGCCGGATGCTCCGGTCTCTCTCCGGGCGCTGGCACGAGGTCTACACGGGCTGGTGTCTCCTCTTTTCGGGTGGACTTCCGGAAAAGGTCGGAGCCGAGCGCACGGAGGTCCATTTCGCGCCGCTCGAACCGGACCAGATCGAGCGATACGTGGCCTCCGGTGAGCCGATGGACAAGGCTGGCGCTTACGCCATCCAGGGGCGTGGAAGCCTTTTCGTGGATGCCATCCGGGGCGACTACCACAACGTCGTGGGCTTGCCAATCCACGCGATCGGGCGTGCCTTGCGGCAATCGCGCTTCCACGTTATATAACCCTATTCTAGTCTATCCACACTGGCAGGGAGCCCCGGAGTGTTCAATCAGCTGATCAGCCGCTTCTCGCGCGATATCGGGATCGATCTCGGTACCGCGAATACCCTCGTGTACATGCGGGGGAAGGGCATCGTGCTGCGTGAACCTTCCGTCGTTGCGCGCCATGCCCACGGCGGGCGCGGCGGAGCCGTGGCCGTCGGTGAAGACGCGAAGATGATGATCGGGAGAACCCCCGGGGACATCGAGGCCGTTCGCCCGCTCAAGGATGGCGTCATCGCCGATATCGACTGCGCCGAGCACATGCTGAAGCACTTCATCGAGAAGGTGCACGCGAAGTCCGGTATCTGGCGACCCTACATGGTCATCGGTATCCCCTCGGGTGTCACCGAGGTCGAGAAGCGAGCCGTCGAGAACGCGGCCCAGCAGGCAGGTGCCCGTAACACGCCCTTCCTGATTCCCGAACCGATGGCTGCTGCCATCGGTGCCGACCTTCCCGTCGAAGAACCCACCGGTTCGATGATCGTCGATATCGGTGGCGGGACCACCGAGGTTGCCGTCATCTCGCTGGGTGGAATCGTCGTGGCGCGCTCGGTCCGGGTCGCAGGAGACGAGTTCACCGACGCGATCATCCAGTACATGCGCAAGGTGCACAACCTCAGTATCGGCGAGCGGACGGGCGAAGACATCAAGATCAAGCTCGGCTCGGCCTACCCCCGGATCGATGACAACGAGATGGAAGTTCGCGGGCTCAACCTGCTCTCGGGCTTGCCCCGCACCGTGCGGGTCAATGGCGCCGAGATCCGTGAAGCGCTCCAGGAGCCGGGCCAGCAGATCGTCGATGCCGTCCGTGACTGCCTCGAGAAGACACCGCCCGAACTCGCGGCGGACATCATCGACCGGGGTATCGTGCTCGCGGGAGGGGGAGCTCTTCTCCAGGGACTCGACGATCTGATCGCGCACGACACCGAGATCTCGGTTCACGTCGCAGACGATCCGCTTTCATGTGTCGCGCTCGGAACGGGCAAGATCGTCGAGAACCCTCGCCTGCTGCACGCACTCCGGAACTCACGTTAAGGTTGACCGGTGTCCAGCCTCCGTCGGGTCGCGACCCGGGACGTCATCTTCGTCATCGCCCTGATCGCTGCTGCCCTGTTGCTCGGCTGGTTGACCGGACGCAGTGCCCTTCTCGTCCAGCTGCTCTCGCCTGCCTGGCAACTCGTGGAGAGAGGCGTCTCGGCAGGGAAGGTTCTGGTTGGCCGTTTCGAGCGGGTTTCGGTGCTCCAGTCCGAAAATGCCCGGTTGCGGGACGAGGTATCGGCACTTCAGATCGACCTGGCCAGGATCAAGGAGCGGCATCTCGAGGTCGAGCGGAACTCGCGTCTGCTCGGTCTGTCCGTGCCCGATGCCGAGGTGGGTGTGGTAGCCCGTGTCGTGGCGCGGTCACCCGTCAACTGGCACCAGATCTGTACCATCGACCGCGGCTCGAAGGATGGTGTCGGTCTCGATTCCGTCGTGCTTTCGGCGGACGGGGTTTGTGGACGAGTCCAGCGCGTGAGTGTCCATGCCGCGGTCGTCGGCTTGCTCACCGACCTCGGTCAGTCTTGCGGGATTCTCGACCAGCGTTCACGCAGTCCTGCCGTCCTGCAGGGGCAGGGGGGACCTAATCTCCAGCTGGCCTTCATGCCCCAGCAGGTCGACTGGCGCGTCGGGGATTTGCTCGTGACCTCCGGGTACGGCGGCATCTTTCCGAAAGGGTTGCCCGTGGGGCGCGTTGCGCGTGTCGAGCAACCGCCGGGCGCCCCCTCCCCCACGGTCGAGGTGGCCCTCACCACCGATATGGACCGGATCGAGGTCGTGCGGGTACTGGCTCCCCGGCAGCATTTCGAGGAGCCCTGACATGCGCTTCCTCGTCCCTGTCCTGTGGGTCTTGACCGCGCTCTTCCTGCAGGCCTCTGCTTTCAATCAGCTCTTGCCCGTGCGGCTGGATTTGATCCTCGGTTTCTCCATCGTATGGGCAGCTCTTGCGGGCCCGGTGCCCGGTGCCGTGACCGGTTTTCTGGGTGGGGCGGCGATCTCCTGGATCGTGGGGGGGGGATGGATCCGTCCCTGGGTCCGTTTACTGCTCGGATGGGGAATCGGGGCCCTCAAGCCCATCCTCTACACCCGTCAGTCCGTCCTGTTGCCGCTCGTGGCGATCGCCACCGTCATCGAGGAACTCTTCGTCGCCGTCGGGTGGTTGCTGGGCGGCCTCGTGGCGCCGTTCGACGCCTTACCGCGGACCTTGAGCTGGCTCGTGCCGGGTAACGTTCTCCTGGTGTGGCCCTTGCTGGGGCTCATCCGGTGGACGTTCGAGTTCCAGCGAGATCGCTGGGTCGAACGTTCCGAGCGACTCGTCTGATGTTCGCTTCGCGTGGTCGTTTCACGGGCGCTCTGGTGCTGGTTGCCCTGGTGACCGGAGTCCTGGTCTCCCGTCTCGCTTATCTCCAGATCGTCGGTCAGGCCGATTTTTCGGCTCGGGCCGATGGAAACCGCCTGAGAATCGTGTACATTCCTGCGCCTCGGGGCATCATCCGTGATCGCAACGGGGTGATCCTGGCGACCAACCGTCTCTCCTATGCCGTCACACTCTATCCCAGTGATGCGCCTGCCGAGGAGCAGGCTGAGGTCACGGATCGTCTGGCAACGTTGCTGGGGCTCGACCGGGAAGAGATCCGGCTGCGCTGGAAGAAAGCCAACCGGACGGCGAGGCCGGTCCAGATCCTGCAGGACGTGTCACCCGAGAATATCGCGATCATCACCGAGAATCAGCGCGTGCTGGGTGGTGTGACGATCGAGCCCGTCACCGTCCGTTACTATCCTCGCGGTTCGATGGCCTCTCATCTGATCGGCTACACGGGTGAGGTCACGGACCAGGACCTGGAACGTCTTTCGGAGCAGGGATACCGGGCGGGTGATATAATAGGAAAGACAGGCGTGGAGCGCGTTCACGATCTCGAACTCCGGGGTGTCCCCGGCAGACAGCAGATCGAGGTCGACGCGCGTGGAAAGCTCATCCGGATCCTGGCGAAGGTGCCGCCCACTCCGGGCAAGGATCTCACGCTCACGCTCGATAGTCGACTACAGGAGGTCGCAGACCGCATGCTTGCGGGCTCGCGCGGTTCCCTCGTCGCTCTGGACCCCGCCAATGGGGAGGTACTCGCTCTGGCTTCGGCACCGGCTTTCGATCCCAACTGGTTCGTCGGGCGCGTGACTCCCGAACACTGGAAGATCCTCAATGGCCCCAGCCACCCCTTGCTCAACCGGGCGATCGGGAGTGTCTATCCTCCCGGTTCGGTCTTCAAGATCGTCACCCATGCGACGGCCCTCGAGGAGCGTTTCGCGACCCCGACCTCGCCATACATGTCCACGGGCCTCTTCTATCTGGGCTCCAGGGTTTTTCGTGACTGGAAGGTCGGTGGTTTCGGTCGCGTGGATTTCCAGAAGGCCCTGACCTGGTCGATCGATACCGTTTACTACGAGCTGGGCCTCCGGATGGGTGGCGAGCGCATGGCACGCTACGCTCGGGGTTTCGGCCTCGGCCGCCAGACGGGGATTTCCCTGCCGCACGAGGCCCGAGGACTGGTTCCCGATGCCGCCTGGAAGCGCAAGCGCTTCGGGGAACGCTGGTATCCCGGCGAATCGGTCAATATGTCCATCGGTCAAGGCTACACGCAGGTGTCTCCGATCCAGGCGGCGTTGCTCATCTCCACCGTTGCCAACAGTGGTCGCCTCGTCCGTCCTCATGTGCTCCGGCCGCCGCGTCAGGGGGACCTGGTTCCTCCCGTTTCGCCACCGGACACCGTCGATCTGCGTAACTTGCGCCCCGAGACCTGGAAAGCCATCCATGCGGCCTGTGCCAGCGTCGTTTCTGCCGGCACGGCCACCAATGCTCAGTTGCCCGGTATCGTCGTCGGCGGCAAGACCGGATCGGCGCAGTCCGCCAATGGCGAGGCGCGCAAGACTCACGGTTGGTTCGTGGCCTACGCTCCGGTGTACCCCCGACCCGGACAGGCCCGGATCGCGGTTGCAGCCATGCGCGAGGAAGCGGGTCACGGGGGCTCGGTCGCGGCTCCCATCGTCACGGCCCTCATGCGACGCTTTTATGGCATCCCTGACCCGAATGTCTCTCCCGGTGTCGTGGCCATGCCCAGCGTGGCCCCCACGCCCGGTTCGTCGGTCGCGGACTGACAGGAAAGGACCCCAGCGAACGTGGATACGATCTCGGTAAAAGGTGGAGTGAGCGGCATCCAGGTCGTGATACCGGCGGCCGGACCCTGGACGGAGCGCCTCGAACAGCTCCAGTCCCACCTCAAGGAAGCGGCGAGCTTCTGGAAGGGGGCACGTACCACCCTGGATCTGGGTGAGCGTTCCGTTGATGCCGTCGACCTTCAAGCGCTGGTACTCCTGCTGCGTGAGTCATACGGTCTCCAGCAGATCTCCATCGTCGCCGATCAAGAACCGCTCCGTGACATGGCTCGCCAGGTCGGGGTTGACGCCATCGACCGCGCCACCCTGGCCGAAGCCCGTCGGATTCCGCCCTCCCCCGTTGCAGAGGGCGATACCGTTCCGGTCCTGCCGGGGGCCAATGCGATGGTTGTTCGCCAGACCGTGCGGAGCGGTCAGCGCATCCATTTCCCCGGGCATCTCGTCATCTTCGGTGATGTCAATGCGGGGGCCGAGATCTTTGCCGGTGGGGACATCATGGTGTTCGGGACCTTCCGCGGCATCGCCCACGCGGGCTATCCCGACTCCACCGAGGCGAAGATCGGGGCCGTACAGCTTCGCCCCATGCAACTGCGTATCGGTCCCGTGATCGCCCGTTCACCCGACGCTGGCGTGCCCCCTGCTCAGTACCCCGAGGTCGCTCGGGTCGAGCAGGGCGAGATCCGGATCGACCGTCTCTGAACCATCCCCCCTGTCCCCTTCTGTCCCTGCTGGTCCCCGAGGAGGAACCACCCCT
>JBEIFE010000057.1:0-8270 GCA_040382575.1 Candidatus Sericytochromatia bacterium | reverse complement strand
CCAGCCAGCCCAGAAGGGTGGCGGTCAGCGTACGCCGCGTCATGGCGTCCCCCTGCCGGGCCGGTAGACGAGTCCGGCGCCCATTGACGTGGCGGCCTCACCGAGTACGGTGCCAGCCGAACCGAACTGGCGAGCGAGCGTCAGTTCGACGTCGAGTTCGCGACTGATCGGACGGCTGGCCGAGACTCCCAGCTGAGCCCAGCGCAGGCCATCGACCGTCACGGGGGCCGTCGGGCTCGTGAACAGGGAGAGGGGCACGAAGCGGAAGGAGCCCGTGAGCGTCCAGTCTGCGTGACGGTGTCCCCCCTCGATGCCGAGCAGGAGTCCCGAGCGAGTCTGGCTGTGATCGTGGATCGTGCCCGTCAGACCCATGTTGGCCATCGTGGGTGAGACGTACTGGTTGGAGATCCCGACCAACCCGAGCGTCTCGACACCCAACAGGCAGATCGGCCAGGCGGCACCGAGGTTGTACTCGCTCCACTCGATGGCGGGCTGGGTCGCGGGCTGCGTGGTGAGACCTGCGAGGTTGGCAGAGGCCTTGAAACGGCTCGCCTCGGCCACCAGGAAGACATCGCCGAGGGAAAGCCTCAGATCGGCGCCAGCCTCGGGCATCGCCCAGCCCGACAGCGACCGAGTGACGCCATCGGAGAGCGTGGTGTTCTGCTGGATATGACGGGCACGGGTCGTGAAGGCGATCCGATCTCCGAACAGAGGACGGGGGGCGACGGGGGCCACGGCCGTATCGGAACCGACCGGAACCGGAGAGACGGGCCGGTAGGTCGGCATGGCCGCAAGCTGGATGCGTGCAGCCTCTGCCAAGGGAACCTCCCGGGTCTGGAAGCCGGGTGCGGAGACGACCACGGCCGCCTTGCCCGTTGCGTCGAGTCGCAACCGGAAGCTACCACGGGGGTCGGTCACGGCACAGGCGAGGCTGCCGGCCTGCTGGATGAACACGTCGGCGACCGGTTGACCTTCCGGACCGACGACGACGCCGGAACAGTCCTGGCTTACCGGCTGCGCCCATGAGGCCGGTGCGAGTGCGATCACGATGGGTAGTGAGGTGAGGATCTGCCGGATCACTTGAACACCACCTTCGCCACCATGGCGTGCTCACCGTTCACCACGAAGAGGTGGGGTGTCGCGATGTCGGGGCGCGCGATCAAGGCGCCAGCCTGAGCGGGCAGGAGGCCGGCGAAGGATGCACCGGCTGCCGTCAGCGAGAGCTGGGTGCCCGAGACGGCCAGCTTGAGCGACCGGGCGGTCGACCATTCTGCCGGCAGGGGCCGGTCGGCCGTCCCGGTGAAGGTGATTCGCTGGCCGACGCCGTCCACCGAAGCAAGGGTCGCCTCGAGGGTCGGCTGATTGCCGGCCTGACCGAGGTCCGCCGAGAGCGGGGTGAGCGAGTCGCAGCCTGCAAGCCCCAGCAGGGCAAAGCAGGCCCACTTCCACGTGGTTCGCATCGAGGTGTCTTTCTTGTTGGAGGGCAGGGTCAGGAGCAGCGAGTGCGGAACGGCAAGCGCGAGGTGTTCTGCGGGCTTGGCTCCCGAGCGGAGCGGACGATTCCGGGTCATTTTTTTTACTCCAGTATACGATTTCGAGCTTACGAGCCCGTTCGGTCGGTGTCAAGCCGACGCAGCAATTCGTCACCATGTGTGGAACGTACTGGACTCGGCCCGGTTCCCTGTCGAAAATGGGGAACAGTTTCCCGCTCCGCCGGGAGCCGACGAGGAGGGCCCCGCGATGCCTCTGGATGCTCGAGAACCCACCCCGGATCCGTCGCGTCGCGATCGTCTCGAGGACTGGCTGGAACAGCTCTTCACGGACCATCGCGATCGGGTCATCGATGCGCTACATGCGGCCCGTGCGGGCGCGGCCGAGTCCTGTCGTCGGGAGCTCGAATTCCATCACGCCGAGGCGATCGCCCTTCTGGAGGCGGATCACGCCAACCGGATCAAACGGCTCGAGGAACAGCACGACCGGTCCCTGTCCCAGCAAGAGTCCCGGCATCGCGAGGAGGTCGCCCACCTCGAGGTTTCCTGGCGCGAGGCCCAGGACAGCCGGATCCGCGAGGTCGAGGCGCGACAAAGCGAGGTTCTGGATCGTGCTCATCAGGACCACCTGCGGGCCCGGAGGGGGCTCGAGTCGGACCTCGAGGACGAGCGACGTACCCGGACCCGTCTCGAACTGGAACATGTCGAGGATCTGGCCGCTCGTGAGCGGGCTTGGCAGCAGGAGCGCCGGGAGTTGCTGGAGGCCCACGGTGAGCGCGAGCGTCGCTGGGTCGAGGAGCGACGTGACATCGTGGCCGATCACGAGTCTCGGGAGTTGCGCTGGCAGGACGAGCGTCGCCACCTTCAAGCGTCGTTGCGTGATGGCGAGGCCGCTTCCTCGGCCATGGTGTCTCTCGAACCGCCGCCCCCGGATCCCGCCTTGCTCGAGCGAATCCGGGGGGAAGCCTTTCAGAAGGGGTTCGAGGCGGCCAGACAGGAGCTCGAGGTCCGTACGGGGAGTCTGGAGCAACAGCTATCGGCCTCCTATGAGGAAGGCCTCCGTGAAGGTCAGAAGCGCGCTGGCGGGGGCCTCGGGCTCGATGAGGCCCGGCGACAGGCCTATCAGAATGGCTATGAGGACGGCAAGGGCGTCGGCTATGCGCGCGGCAAGCGGCAGGTCGAGGGGGAACTTTCCGGACGCATGCAGGAAGCCTCGCGCACGGCCTACCGTGAGGGTTTCCGGGACGGACAGAGCAGCGGCGGCGATCCCGAACGCAGCTGGGCCAGGGGGATCCTGCATCTGCCAGCCGGCTCCGCGGTCCCTCCACACGAACTCCGTCAGCGTTACAAGCGCCTGAGTCTCGTCCTCCACCCGGATCAGAACCCGGGGCTCGGTGACGAGTTCATCAAGAACCTGAACCGAGCCCGGGAAGTGCTCGAGGCGTGACGGGCGGGCCGTGTTCGGCCAGCCTCCTCCGGGTATGTGAGCACCACGGTTTTCCAAGGAGAGGTGACCATGTCCGAGCGTATCGCCGACATCACGAACATGATCGACAAGTTGCCCATCTTCGCTGATCTCAGCACATCCGAGGTCACACAGCTGGCGGCCTATTTCCGGATCCGCAGCTGGCGCGGGGGGGAAACCATCTTCCTCGAAGGCGAGAACAGTCACGACCTGATCTTCATCGTCACGGGCGGCGTGGATATTCTCAAAAAGGACAAGGCAGGGGTCAACAAGCCCATCTCGCGGCTCGAGCCCAAGAACGTCCTGGGTGAGGCCGCCTTCGTGGACAACTCCCTGCGCTCGGCGACGGCGGTCGCCGTCACCGATACCGTGGCGATCGCCATGGGCCAGGATCATCTCGAGTCGATCTCGGCCGACCATCCACGCCTGGCGATCAAGCTTCTCAAGAAGCTGAACCGCTTGCTGGCCCTGAAACTTCGCAAGACCAGCCGCGAGTTCGCTGAGAGCGTGTCGGCCGCTGCCGCCGCCGCAGCCTCCGGGGCCAAGCCGCGCTAGCGCGGGGGGAGATGGGACGGGGGCTTCGCGCTGCCACGTGACAGCTGGATGGCCCAGCCCGCATACGGGTCCCGTGCGTGCGTCCTGCCATCCACCTTGCGTGCCGCATCCAGCAGAACTTCCATCTGCTCGCGGCTTCCGTCGGTCCACCCGTCCCCTGCCACGAGGGCTTCGAGTTCCTGTCGAGCCGAGTTCCAGCGTGCTGACCCCAGGCTAGACCGCGTCCACTCGAGCAGCAAACGCCGACCACGACGGGCACGACCCACCGGTGGCCCCTCGAGCGAGACCTCCAGGGGGTCGAGTTTCCTCGCCGACAGCCAGGCCGAGGTTTCCTCGACCTCGCGGGAGTCGATGACCAGGTCATCCCGGAGCGCCTCGCGTTCCACGAGGTCTCGCAGGTGTAGCCCAGAGGCGATCGCCTCAGAACCCATTTCATCCAGGAGCGGCCCCATCGGACGCGCCTCGACCGGAAGGCCCACAGCCCCGAGCCAGGCGGCGATCATGACGGTCAGCTTTCGACATGCGCGCAAGGTGTTCTCCCCTTCATGGGCTCGATCTCGACGATACACCGGAACCCGCTCGAGGGCACGGCCATACCGAATCTTGACCCTCACAGGTGAGCTTGCTAGAGTGCCCCGCGGATGTCCCGGGCAGGGGCGTCCGGGAGAGAAAGGTCGCAAGGATGATGAAGCGGTCGCGCGGTCCCCTGGTCTGGGCGACTGCCCTGGTCATACCGGTGTGTCAAACCGCTGTGCTGGCAGCAGGTGAGCCAGCGCGTGCACTGGATCTGGGGACGCTACGTTCCGTCGCCCTGGCCGACGATGCGTCCGGGCTTGCTTACAACCCGGCCGGCCTCGGGGTGGGACCCGACTTCTCTTTGATCATCGGACAGGAGTTCGGAGCGTCGTCTCGTGCGTCGGCTCTGTTCCAGACGGGTACTCTGGGTCTCGGTCTCTTGCCTGCGGGCAACTCGACGGACCTCGATCCGGTGGTCGCCACGTCACTCTCGCTCGCTCCGGGGCTGCGACTGGGGTACGGTTACCGGTTCGGAGTCTCGGGGCGTACCTCCGCCCAGGATGTGGGGTTTCTGTGGCGTCCCGCCCGGTACCTGTCCATCGGCGGCAGGGCCGAGAACGTCTTCGGGGCCGTCGATTCTGCACGTCCTGTTCGACTGGGTGCAGCCTTCCGTCCGTTCGGTGAACGCTTCACGCTGGCGATCGATCTGCCCGTTCCAGACCCGGCCAGCTGGAGCTGGAACAGCGTCCGTCCGGAGGTGGGGGTCGAGCTCGAGCCTTTCGATGGGCTCAGACTCAGGGCCGACCTGGATCCGAGCGGTCAGTTCCGGATGGGGTTCGGGGTCGCGCTGACCAACCTCGGGGCCTCGGCGATGTCTGGCAGCGCCGGTAGCAGCGCCCAGGTCCGTCTCGTGGGGACACCCGAACGGACGGTGCTGCGCATCCCGGGCTCGCATTACGCCACCCTGGATCTCACCCGGACCCTCGACGTCGTCAGGGCGGCTCGCGGTGCGCTTGCCGGTGCCGAAGCCATGCCAGGGATCTTTCCATTGCTGGAGGCCGTCCGGGAAGCCGAGAAGGATCCGGAGATTGCCGTCCTGGTCGTGCGCGTGAACGGTCTGGGCATGGGGTTGGCCGAGATCGAGGAGATGCGAAGCGCGCTTGCGCGCTTCAAAGCCAGCGGCAAGCTCCTGTGGGTGCACGTCGACAGCCTCGATCTACCGACGGCCTATCTGGCCTCGGTGGCCGACCGATGCCTCATGCATCCGATGGCCCAGGTCGTGCTCACGGGAGTGGCCGAGGAGAAGAACTACCTCAGGGGGCTGCTCGACAAGCTGGGCATCCAGCCCCAGTTCGTCGCCGTGGGGCGGTACAAGTCCGCGATGGAGACGTTCGAGCGGACCGGGCCGTCGGAGGGCGATCGCGAGCAGACCCGCTCGATGCTCGAGGACACGTGGTCCCGTTTGCTGGGGGTAGTCTCGCGCGATCGCAAGCGTGACCGGAGCGTGATCGAGGCGGCCATGCGTCGGGGAATCTTCACTCCCAGCCAGGCCCTCGAGGTCGGGCTGGTGGACGAGCTCGCGGAGCACGACCAGATCAAGCCCCTGCTCGATCGCTTCCTTGCGAGGTCGATCGAGCCCGTGGCCGCTCTCCGGCTGGGGCACAGGGAGCCGGCCTGGGCGCTTCCCGAGGTTGCCGTGCTCGGTATCGAGGGCGCGATCTCGCAGGGTTCGGGTGGTCGCGATCTCCTGCTCGGCGAAACCATCGGCTCCGATCCCGTCTGTTTCGCGGCGCGTCGCCTGGCCGAGGATTCCGGGGTTGCCGCCGTGGTGGTCCGGGTGGACAGCCCGGGGGGCGATGCCTTCGCTTCGGAGCTCATCCGTCGTGAGCTCGAGTTGCTGGCTCGCAAGAAACCCGTCGTCGTCTCGCTCGGCAACGTGGCAGCCTCCGGGGGCTACTGGTTGTCCATGTTGCCGGGGGTCAAGGTCTTCGCGGACCGGGATACCGTGACGGGCTCGATCGGGGTGATCAGCGGTAAGTTCTCGATCGCTCCGTTGCTCGAGCGCTGGGGCGTGACCCGTCACGTCGAGCATGTCGGCGGGGACAATGGCGACATGTTCAGCTCTCAGCGACCCCTCTCCGACCTTGAACTCGGTCAACTCCGGGCACAGTCCGAGGAGGTCTACCAGCGCTTCGTCACGCTCGTCGCGACTCATCGCAAGCTGACCGAGGCCCGGACCCGCGAGCTCGGTGGGGGCCGCGTATATACGGGCGAACAGGCCCTCGGACTGGGGCTCGTGGATGCCCCGGGTGGTCTCGGTGAGGCGCTCCACGAAGCGCTCAAACTGGCGCACCTGGAAGACCAGCCCCACCTGGTGGCTTTCCATCCGAGGCGTGATCCGCTGTTGCTGGTTCTCCAGGCACTGGACCCTGCCGCACGGATTTCTGAGGAATCTCTCCTGGATCAGGCTCTGCGTTCGTGGTCCAGCTGGTCACACGACGAGGTCCGGACCCTGTGGTGGCCCGGAGCGCGGTGAGACGTTCGAAAGTTCAGGAGGACAGACTTTGGAAGAGCAGGCACGGATCCTCGGACTGGATGTCGGTGAGCGGACTATCGGGGTCGCCGTCAGCGACCCGCTCGGCCTGACGGCCCAGCCGGTCAAGACCATCCGGCGTTCCAGTCAGGAGGCAGATATGGCGGCCCTCCGGGAGCTCGTTGCGCTATACACCCCGGAGCGTTTCGTGGTAGGCTATCCGCGGAGTTTGAGCGGGGAGATCGGGCCGCAAGCACGCTTCGTCGAAACGTTCGTCGAGCGGCTTTCCGTTCTGGGTCTCCCGGTCGAACTGGTCGATGAGCGCCTCACCACCCGTCAGGCCACCCAGGTTCTGATCGCCGGAGGCGTGAAGCGCAAGGATCGCAAGGCCGTCATCGACCAGCAAGCCGCCGTGCTCATCCTTCAGTCCCATCTCGATCGACGGGCCCGGTCATCCCGCGAGGCTTGACCCCGAGGATCCGGTCGGTAACGCTATCCTGAAAGGATCCTCCGTGGACGAGGCAGAAGACATCATCACGCTCATCGACGAAGAGGGGCAGTCGCACCGTTTCATCCTCGATCAGATCGTCGAGGTCGATGAGAAGGAATACGCCCTCCTGCTCCCGGTCGATCCCGAGGACCTGGGTGAGGATGAGGAAGAGGGCGAGCACATGCTCGTCCTCCGCATCCAGGAGTCCGATGACCCCGAAGCTCAGCCCGAACTCGTGATGATCGAGGACGAGGAAGAGTTCAAGCGCGTCATCGATTACCTCGTCGAGAACGGTGACGAGGTCGAGGAAGACGCAGAAGGCTTCCCCATCAAGTAGACTCACCAGGTCTGATGACAGTGCCGCGCGCGGTCCCGAATGAATGGGGGCCGCGCGTGGTATAGAGGTGTCGCACGAGCTGACCACGTATTTCTCAATCCAGGGTCTCGTGCAAGGAGGATCCGTGCCCAGGGGACGACAGGATGAACCTGAATTCGAATTCGATGAAAACGAAGAAGACTTCGAAGCCCAGGATGGCGACGAGGACTACGACGGTGAATTCGAGGACGATGAAGGGGATGAAGACGACGAGTACGAGGACGAGGACGAGGAAGACGAGGGTGGCGGCGGCTTCCTGAGGCCCCTGCTCTTCGTTCTGGCCGGACTTCTGGTCGTTGGCGGCGTCGGTTATGCCTACATGCAGGGCTTGTTGCCCTTCGGGCCGAAACCCGCGGATCAGGTTGTCCAGGAAGCGGTGATTCCGACCGCACCGCCCCTTGAACCGACCGCTGTGGCGCCGACCTCCCAGGCGGTCGCCGTCGTGCCGACGCCCGCAAGTGCACCGGTCAGCACCCCTGCGCCGACCGAACCCCCAGCACCGACCCCTGCACCGGTTCAGGTCGAGGAAAAGCCTGCCGCTCAGGTCGAACCGGTCGAGAAGCCGGCGCGCAAGCTGGCCAAACCGTCCAAGCCTGCCACCCAGGTGGTCGTTTCCTTGCCTGCTTCCAGACATGGGGTGAAGGCTCACCCTGGTCGGACGGGGGGACACGTTCACGCCGCCCGCAAGGTCAAAGGTGCTCGCGCCCACACGGTCGCCGGTCACGGCTCCTTCACCATCCAGTGCGGTGCGTTTGCGGATGCAGCGAATGCCCGGAATCTCGTGGCGAGTCTCGGTCGTCGCGGCTTCACGGCCGGTGTTTCGGATGGCTCAGCCGCGCGGTCTG
>JBEIFE010000056.1:0-8364 GCA_040382575.1 Candidatus Sericytochromatia bacterium | reverse complement strand
CGTCGCAGAGTGGCATCAGGATGTCCATGACGATCAGCGTCGGTTGGTGCGCTCGCGCCAGCTCGATCGCCTCTTCTCCGTTGGTGGCGACCAGGACCTCGAAGCCCTGGTTCCGGAGGATGACCTCGGCGACCTCGCGGTTCGTTTCCTCGTCTTCAGCGATCAGGATTTTGGACATGGCCATGCTCCGATGGTGCGTTCACGGGTCAATGCTAGCGCACTTCAGGAGCCATCTACAAGAAGAAAACTCGCTTGGTTGCGATATTGTTCATCTGATTGCGGATTTTTTCAAATATTACGACAGAAAACCATCGCTTGTATGTATTTGTATGTCAAAAGAGTGGACAGGTGGCTTTTCTTGGGTTTTCGATCCATGCAGAACCGTTTCAGAGCATCGACACGGGGTCGACATCGACCGCGACCCGCAGATCGGGAACCCGGGGCAAGCTGGCGATCGCCTTTCGCACCGCCGGACGCACCTCGGTGAGATCCCGGGCGCGCACGAGCACCTGTACGCGGAATCGACCCCGCAGTTCTTTCAGGATCGCATCAGCCGGACCCAGCACGCTGACACCGGGAAGATTTCCGAGTGACGCAGCCAGATGGCTGGCTGCCGAACGCGCCTCCTCGTGGCGCGTGGCGCTCGCGACCAGGGCAATCATCGAGCTGTGCGGTGGATAATCGAGTTCAGCACGGTCTGCCAGTTCCTGTTCGAGAAATCGGGCCACGTCATGCCGCTGGGCCAGGACGATCGCCGGATGCTCGGGGGCGTAGGCCTGCACGATCACGCGACCCGGCCTGTCGCCCCGGCCCGCTCTTCCTGCGACCTGCGTGAGCAGCTGGAATGTTCGCTCGGAGGACCGGAAATCCGGCACGTTGAGCGACGAATCGGCCGCGACGACCCCCACGAGGGTCACGTTCGGCAGATCCAGCCCCTTGGCGATCATCTGCGTGCCCACCAGCAGATCGGCCTCGCCACGCGCGAAGGCGCCCAGGATCTCGGCGTGAGCGCCCTTACGGGTCGTCGTGTCTCGGTCGAGTCGCAGGACGCGCAGGTCGGGCCAGCGCTCCTGGACGGCCTCGGCGATCTGCTGCGTACCGGCTCCGAAATGCCGGATCACGGTGCTTTCGCAAGAGGGACAACGCACGGCGGGCGGCTGATGATGATCGCAGTGGTGGCACCGGAGGGCCTCACCCACGCGGTGGTAGGTCAGGGAGACCGAGCAGTTCGGACATTCCACGGGGGTTCCGCACCGACGACACATGACGAAAGTGGCGTAGCCACGACGGTTGATCAGCAGGATGGTCTGCTCACCCGAATGCCGCTGCTGCTCGATCCCTTCCGCGAGGCGGCGACTGAACGGGGAGCGGTTTCCGTCTGCCAGTTCCTCGCGCATGTCGATGACCGCCACGGGCGGAAGGGGGCGAGAATGGATCCGTCGGCGCAGTTCCAGGCGGGTCGCCTCACCGCGTTGCACGGCGAGGTGCGTTTCCTGTGAGGGGGTGGCACTGCCAAGGACGACCTTGCAGCCCTCGATCCGGGCCCGGGCGAGGGCCACCGTCCGCGCGTGGTATCGCGGGGCCGTGTCCTGCTTGTATGAGCCCTCGTGCTCCTCGTCGACGACCACCAGCCCGAGATCCTGGAACGGGGCGAGGATGGCCGATCGTGCCCCGATCCCGACCAGGGCCGCGCCCGTGCGGAGGCGCTCCCACTCGTCGAATCGCTCCCCTTCGCCCAGGCCCGAGTGCAGCACGGCGATCGCCTCCCCGAAGCGGTCCCTGAACCGTGCGACGGTCTGGGGTGTCAGGGCGATCTCGGGGACCAGCACGAGGGCCTGCCGACCCTCATTCACCACCTCTTCGATGGCGTGCAGATAGACCTCGGTCTTGCCGCTGCCCGTCACGCCCTGGAGCAGGAACACCTCTCCGGGCTGTCCCGCGGCGATCGCCGCCAGGGCGCTCACCTGCTCGTCCAGAAGGGGAGGGCGCGGGATCCGGGCCGGATCGGGAAGTTCCGGGCGTCGCCAGACGCGCTCGTCCTCGGTGGCGAGCAGTCCGCGTTCGACCATGGTTTTCAGGGTCCCGGTCGTCGTTCCAGCGTGACGGCAGAGTTCCACGGCGGGAAGCCTTCCGCCCCGGGATTCCAGCTCCAGCAAGAGGGCGCGCTGGCGGGGCGTGGCGCTCGTATCCGGGGTGGTCCCACGTACCAGGACCTTGCGGGTCCTGGCTCGTGCCATGGCCGGGGGGAGGGCGGCCTGGTAGACGCGGGCGAGAGGGCAGAGATAATGCTCCGCGATCCAGGCGAGCAACTCCCGATGACGACCATCCAGGTGACCCTCGAGCGAGACGCGGACGATCGATTTGACACTCCGTCCCGGATCGGGTGCCGGGCACCTGACCACGACGCCCCGGACGGCCGGACGCGAGCCGAAGGGGACTTCCACGGCCGTCCCGGCCACGGGCAGGTCGGACCAGGACTCGGGGACGCGGTACGTGTAGGCCACCGGTGGATCCACCGGGACGGAGACGATCAGGATCTCGGCGAAGGTCACGGATTGGCTGGGGTCGGGAGCCGTGGCAGCCAGGCGTCCCAGAGGGCACGGGCGAGCTGGTCCTTGCTGGCTGGACCGATGGGCTGGACGGGCGAGTCGGGGTAGATGACGGAAACGGCATTGTCGTCACTGCCGAATCCCAGACCCGGTATCGAGACATCGTTGGCTACGATGCAATCCACCCGCTTGCGGTCGAGCTTGGACCTCGCGTGGTCGAGCACCTGCTCGGTCTCGGCGGCGAAGCCCACGATCCACTGACCGGGCAAGCGGTTCTTCCCGAGTTCGGCCAGGATATCCGGATTGGGGCTCAACTCGATGACCCAGTTCTCATCGGATTTCTTGCGTTTCTGGTCGAATACGCGCGCCGGGCGGTAGTCGGCAACCGCTGCCGTCATCACGAAGATCCCGGTCGAGGCGGCGTGCTGCATGACGGCCTCGTGCATCTCGAGGGCGGATTCGACGGCGATCACCTCGAGCCCCGGGCCAGCGGGGTGGGGCGTGGTCGTGACGAGTGTGACCAGGGCACCGCGGCGAGCCGCCTCGCGGGCGATCGCCTGCCCCATCTTGCCGCTCGAACGGTTTCCGAGGTACCGCACGGGGTCGAGCGGCTCGCGAGTCCCGCCCGCCGTCACCAGCACACGACGGCCCTCGAGGTCTCGCCCATGTTCGACGAGGGACACGATGGCCGTCTCCAGGTCATCGACCGTCGCGAGTTTGCCTGCTCCCACCTCACCGCACGCGAGAACCCCGGAGGCCTGCGGCATCACGATCTCGACACCTCGCTCACGCAGGACGTTCAGATGCTGTCGGACCGTGGGGTGGTCCCACATGACGGTGTTCATGGCTGGCGCCACGAGCAGGGGGGCCTTGCAGGCCAGGACGGTCGTGGTAAGGGCATCGTCGCCGAGGCCGAGGCTGAGTTTCGCGAGCGTGTTCGCCGTGGCAGGCACGATCGCCACGACATCCGCAGCCCGCGCATCGTCGATGTGACCGAAGGCTCCCTCGGGGGAACCATCGAAATCATCGACCCGGACGGGCCGATGCGAGAGGGCCTGGAAAGCGAGGGGCGTCACGAAGCGGGTCGCGTGCTCCGTCATCACGACGCGCACCTCCCAGCCGCGCTGGCGCAGCCGGGAGGTGAGGTCGAGGGCACGATGAGCCGAGATGCCACCCGAGACGCCGAGCAGCAGCGTCGGCATGTCAGGACTGGAGCTCGGCCTGTTCGCCGCTCTCGCGGACCATGTCGGAGATGGCGAGGGGGATGGGCTTGCTGGCCTCGACCATGCCCGTATTCTGGATGTCTTCCTTGATGAACTTGGCGCGACGGGCCACGTCCAGGACGAGCTGGTACTTGTTGGAAGCCGCGGCGAGGAGTTCACTGTGCATCTCGTGGACCTTTCGGGTGGGTTCGCTCAGCGGGGCAGGTTGCGCGACACGCGGCACTGCTCAGCTGAGAGGATTGCCTGCAGCCGCTGACAGGCGCGCTGCAGGTCATCGTTGACGACCTGGTAGTCGTACAGGGGAAGGAAATTGAGTTCGTCGACCGCCACGCTGAGACGCTGACGGATGGCTTCAGACGCCTCGGTCTGGCGCTTCACCAGCCGGGCCTCGAGCTCTTCGAGCGTGGGGGGCAGGAGGAACACGAACACGCCATTGCTGAAGCGTTCCTTGACCTGGATCGCTCCCTTGACGTCGATCTCGAGTAGCACATCGTGTCCGTTGCGCAGTTGTTCCTCGACGAAGGTCCGGGGGGTGCCGTAGAAAAGGCCGTTGACGAACTGGGCGTATTCCAGCAACTCGCCACGCTCGACCATTTCCCGGAAGGCTTCTTCCGACCGGAAAAAATAGTGCTCGCCGTCCTGCTCGCCGGGGCGCGGGGCACGCGTTGTGACCGAGACCGAGAGCTTCAGTCCCGGAACGGCCTCCTTGAGCATCTTCGTGAGGGTGCCCTTGCCCACGCCGGAAGGCCCCGAGATCACGAGGAGCAAGCCCTGACGGGTACGCTGCTCGAGGGGGCGTGGAAGGGCGGTGGACATGGTCAGGGAATCCAAGACGACGAACCTCACGGCGGGGACTTCTTTCCATGGTAACCAAACGCATCCACTCCATCAAGGCCCGGGGGGGTTGTCGCCACCGTCCGGGTCTCCTATCCTGGAACCATTCTGCCCAAGCTCGAGGTGCACGTGCTGGTTGCTTCCGGAACTCCTTCCTTCTTCGGTCTCGAATCCGATCAGACCGAATACGCCCGGGCCCGGGCCGCCATCTACACGGCGCCGTTCGAGGGAGCGGTTTCCTACGGTCGAGGTGCTGCGCGCGGTCCCGCGGCCATCCTGGATGCCTCGTGCCAGGTCGAACTGTTCGATCATGAGCTCGGTCTGACCCCGGCCGAGGCCGGTATTGCCTCGATCGATCTCGACCGGGTGCATGTCCCGATGGAACGGTTCGAAGAGGTCGTCACCCACATCGATGCCACGTTGCCGGGTCTCCTGGCCGATGGAAAGTTTCCGGTGTTGCTCGGGGGCGATCATTCCGTCGTGCCTCCGACCATCCGGCATTATCTGGCCCGATATCCCGAACTGGGCATCTTTCACGTCGATGCCCATGCCGACCTCCGCGATGCTTACGACGGCAATCGTGATTCGCATGCCTGTGCCATGCGGCGCATCCTCGATCACCCCGTGCGCCAGGTTGCCAGCATCGGGATCCGCAACCTGTCCGAGGAAGAGTGGCTCTACCTCAAGGGTGAAGATCGCATCCGGGTCGTCTGGGGTGGCGGACAGATGAAATCGCCTGCAGAGTGGCGCGCGGAGGTCGTCCAGGCCATCGAGGCCCTTCCCCGGCATGTCCTCGTCACCTTCGATGTCGACGGGCTCGATCCGTCCGTGGTTCCCGGGACGGGCACCCCCGAGCCGGGTGGACTCAGCTGGCAGCAGGCCGTCTGGGCCCTTGACCAGCTGTTCCAGCGTCGCGACGTGGTCGGTGCCGACCTCAACGAGCTGGCCCCGCTCGAGGGTCAGCACGTCAGCGAGTTCGCGATCGCGAAGTTGCTCTACCGCCTCATCGGCCTGCGGGTCCGCTCGGACCAGCGTCCCCCGCGTCCGTGACGCGCGCTGGACGGCTCGTTCCGGTGGTTCTGGCGATCGCCCTCGCGGTTGGTCCCGGGCCACTGCACCCCGAGATGGCCCGCGCTGAAGGCGTCGGTCCCTCGCCGGCTCCCGAGACGTCTCCCCCGGCCAGCGGTGCCTCTCCGTGGTCGAGCCTGGCGCTCCCCGGTCTCTCGCAGGGACTCCACGGGGAGCCCTTGACCTTCGCGGCCCATCTCGGAGGGACGGCGGCTCTGGCCGCAGGCCTGTGGGCGGCCCAGTACGCGCTTTTTTACCGGGATTCCACGTTCGTGCCTCCCGAGCAGCAGGCGGCCATGATCCTCCAGGGAACGGTCCTTTCTTGGTTGATCGTCGGGGGGGTCAGTGTCGCCGATGCCTTCCGCTTCAGCAAGGGTGCCGGACCGCAACCCCCCTCACCATCTGCCGCCCCCCGCCAGGAGCCGGCACCCTGGACTGAACGGTCTCCGGCCATCCAGCCTTTCGACGTCGAGCGGCCATCCGTCCCGCGTGTCGAGCCTGAACCCCGGCGGGAAACGCCGATCGGTATCCCATTCGAGCCCCCATCCGCGCAGGCGAAATCCCCGCCTGCGCGGCGCCCCGGAGGCACCATCGCCCCGGAGCAGCGCATCCTGGAAGCCTACGATCTGGCTGCCCGTGGTCGGATGTGGGAGGCCGTCAAGCGCATTTCGCGCGTGACCGAGCCGGGCTGGCAGCCCAAGGTGCGCGCACTCCTCGCGGAGTGGGGCCCCCGGGCTGCTGCTGCCGGCTTCTCGGAAGCGATCGATGCGCTCGATTCGGGTCTGGTCGAGGAGTTCGACGCGATCGCCGCTCTCCTCGCGCGCTTGCCGCTCACGGCCGACCAGGCTCGACGCCTGGCCAGCCTGCGGCGCTCTCGTCCCCGATTCTAGACACCCTCTCCCGTTCCGAATGGCCAGATGGGCCAGATCGGCCAGCCCGGAAAGGGCGATCGCCGACCGGGGTCCTTCCGTCCCGGGGCAGGGCTTCCCGGTCGAGGCGCCCGTTCACCGGGACGCGCGCTCGGTGCAGGAAGGGGGCGAGCAGTCGGCACCGGGACGGGACGTGCGGTCGGTACGGGGAGCGGTCGCGCGGGGACAGGCACGGTCGGTGCGGCCGTCGGATTCACCGAGGGGGCTGGGGTCGGAGTCGGACTGCTCGGAGTCTCGATCTCGGCGAGTGCCCCCACCAGGTCGAGCCGGGCCACCGGAGTCGTGCCGAAGCCCGTCGTCCGGCGCTCTGCTCCGGCCTCGAGGGCTTGCCTGAGGCGCGCGGGGGTGGCCTCCGGATGCAGCGAGAGCAGCATCGCCGCAGCAGCCGCGACGTGCGGGGAGGCCATGCTGGTCCCCGAGTGCTTCTTGTAGTCGCCGTCCGTCGTCGAGAGGATGTCCACGCCGGGGGCCGCGATGTCGACGGTCGATCCGTACTGTGAGAAGCTCGCGCGGCGATCGCTGGCGTCGGTGGCCGCCACCGAGAGCGAATCCGCGAAGGCCGCTGGATGGCTGGGCGTCGTCGTACCATCGTTCCCCGCGGCGACCACGACCAGGCAGCCCTGGGCCGTCACGCGAGCGATCGCATCTTCGAGAACCTTCGAGCGCTCCGGTCCCCCCAGCGACAGGTTGATGATCTGGGCGCCCAGTTCGCGCGCCTTGAGGATGCCCTGGGCGATGGTGGTCGTCTCACCTGAACCGTCCGAGCCCAGAACCTTGACGGGGACGATCTGGGTGTTCGGCGCGATTCCCGAGATCCCCAGCCGGTTGCCGGCCACCGCGGCGATCGTCCCTGCGACGTGGGATCCATGACCCTGGTCGTCCTGGGGATCCGCGTCACCGTTCACGCAATCCCAACCGGGTAGCACATGGTTCGCGAGGTCCGGGTGCAGGCGGTCGACTCCCGTGTCGACCACGGCCACCCGCACGTTCGAGCCCGTTTTTGCCCGATCCCAGATCTCGGGGGTCCGGATCTTCGACCAGCCCCAGAGTTCCGGGAGGCGCGGGTCGTCGGGGATGGAGGACGTGGCGTCCCCCAGGGCACGGTACCGGTAGACCGGTTCTGCGTATACGGTTCCGGGGTCGGCCAGCAAGTCGCGCAAGACGTCCTGCACGTCCTGGCCTGCGGGTAGCCTGATGACGCGCGTGTCGGGCAATCCCGTCAGGCTCTGGATGGACATCCCCTGGATGGACATGCTCTGGACGGTCCGGGCGCCCGGTGCCTGGCGGGTCACGATCAGGCCCGGAACCACCTCGGCGGGACGAGCGGCGGTCGCGTTCATATCCGGGGACGCCATCTGGGGTACGCGGAGTTCCTGACATCCGGCAAGGCCGACCAGCGATAAGCCGAGAGCCATCCGGGAACGGAGATGAGGTGACAGCAACGAGCCCTCCTTCGATGCGGGACGCCCCGTGGCGTGACCCGTGGCCTTCATCGTGGCCGGGTTCGTTGCTTTTCAGATTGCGCCTGGACACATCTCGTGTGAAGTCGGACCGGTCCCGGGTTCAGGGTACGAACTTGTAGCCTGCACCGCGTATCGACAGGAAATGTCGCGGTTTGCTCGGAACGTCCTCGAAGGCCTTGCGTAGCCGCAGCACGAAGTTGTCCACGGTGCGCAGGGTGATGGCTTCCGAGAAGCCCCACGCCCCTTCAAGCAACTGCTGGCGGCTCAGCACGCGTCCGGGGTGGTCGGCAAAATACCG
>JBEIFE010000055.1:0-8410 GCA_040382575.1 Candidatus Sericytochromatia bacterium | reverse complement strand
TGCGCTTCAGGACAAGATCGTGAAACCCCTCCGGGATGTCCGGAGCTGGGTCGCGAAGGTGCCCTACGTCACGCGGCTCTACACGACCATGTCGCCCGACGAGATGACGGTCGATCCCGAGATCGACTACCACCTGGGTTCGAAGGACTTCCCGGATGTCTCGAACGTCCACCGGGCCAGCGGGATCCGCCTCTGTGGTGAATCGGGTGATTTCTTCTCGGCTCCCGTCGAGATCACCCTCGAGGACGGAACCACCTTCCGGGTGGACCCGCGAGTCCAGGGGGCGCCGCAACCCGGGACGGTGTCTCCTGGACAGGGGCCGATGCCCGTGGTGGCCGGCAAGCCCGTCGCCTTGCCCGCTGCGGCCGTCATCGAGCAGCTCAATATCCTCGATGCGGGCGAGGTTCAGGTCGACAACCGTAAGCGCATCCAGGCCATCCTGGCCGGTCAGGGCGATCCCGGCCCCGTGGTGGGTGGGGTATCGGGGTCGGGCAAGGAACCGTCGAACACGGGAACCGGTGGGAGCCCCGGGGCCAACCCGGGCGGGGGGAGCCTGGCCATGGGGCCCGGCTGCTCGTGTGCCAATCCCTCTGCCCCGCGTTCGAACCCCTTGCAGGGCTCCGGTGAGGCGGGTCTGGGCGTCGCCATGGGCCTGATCGGTTGGTGGCGCGCTCGCCGGGGGAGTTCGCGGCGATGAAGCCAGGCCGGGGAGGGCGGGGGCGGTTCTCGACCCTCCTCGTGGTGGCCGGACTGACTGGCTGTGCGGCGATCGCCCCTCTCGCCCCGGTGGGGGAACCGACCGGCCCGGGCGCCGATCCGCCCGTCCCTCGTCCCGTCTTCACGCTGCCCCCGGCCTCCGAGGTCGAGAACGATCCGTTTCCTTTGATCGGGCCCATCCAGCGCGAGGAGGGCTTCGAGCAGAGCCAGGCCGCCTGGCGTGATGCCGCGGCGGGAGCCTGGGCGTCGCCTGCAAAGGTCCTCTGGCGGCGTCTCGAGGGCGCTTTCTGCGGGGGGCAGTACGTCATGCAGGTCGGTGTCGAGGGGTTCAAACCCTTCGACCCGATGCCGGCCGAGTGCCTCCTCACCGAGGAGGCGACGGTGTCTCTGGCCGGGATGCAGCGTCCGCATCTGCGCTTCTCGGTCTTCGGGGTGGCCTATCCCCCCGAGAGCCTCCGGTTGCAGGCCGAGGCGCGGGAAGCCGGGACGGACGGCTGGGCGCCGGTCGGCCCCTCCATCCGGGCCCGGCATTACCGGACGGCCGTCTACTCGGCTGACCTGACGCGCTGGGTCGACCGGTCCGTCCAGGTGCGCTTCCGGGCCATTCTGGCACCGGGTGATAATCCCACGCGCGGTTTGCTCCTCGACGACATCGCGCTCATCGAACCCAGGAACCTGCACCTCGCTCCGTCACCGCGCCCGGGCTCTTCCGGTTCCGGGCTGATCTGAAGGTCCTCTGCAAGGTCGCCGTTCATATGGGACGGACTTCAACGGCCCAGATGAGCCTGGAACCACTTCCAGAGCGGGGGCCCCATGAGCAATAGCCCCACCAGGACTGCATTGAGGGCCGCAGCCAGGACCGCGGCGGCCGCGACGTCTTTGGCGGCCTTGGCAAGCGGATGACGTCGGTGGGTTGCCAGGTCCACGGCGTTCTCGACGGCCGTGTTGAACATCTCGCAGATGACGACAAGCGAGCAGACGACGGCCAGAACGGCCAGCTGTAACCGGGGCAAGCCCAGTGCAGCGGCGAGGCCGAAGGCGGAGAAACCCGCCACCACGTGCAACCGCATGTTGCGCTGCGTCCGGAGCATGAAGTAAATGCCGGCGCTCGCGTATTTCAGGCTCTCGAGGAACGAATGGGCCTTGAACCTCATCGGGACAGTCCCAGGGCCTCGAGCAGGCTCCGCTGGCGCTCGCGCATGACGGCTTCCTCTTCGGGCGTCTCGTGGTCCAGTCCCAGCAGGTGCAGCAGTCCGTGGGCCATCAAGAAGCCGATCTCTCGCTCGACACCGTGGCCATATTCGGTGGCCTGGCGTTCGGCCATCTCCACCGAGATCACGATGTCCCCCAGCGGAATGGGCAGCGGGGACGGGGGAAGATCGTCACCAGGATCCCACTGCGGGAAGCTGAGGACATCGGTCGGACGGTCCTTGCCACGATGCTCGCGATTGAGCAACCGGATGGCGGCATCATCCACGAAGGTCAGCGAGACCTCGGATCGCTCCTCCTGTCCCTCGTACCGGAGCATGCGCTCCATGACGGTGCGCCAGTGAGCCGCATCGAGCGGCCTGTCCTGCTCATCCTCGAGCCAGATTTCCAACCTTCTTGCCCTCTTGCTTGCGCTGTCCGAGCTCCTTGAGCCACTGGTCGGGATACTCGATGCGCTGGTGATACAGTCCCTGGGTGATGCGGATGAACGTCTGGGCCACCACCTCGAGTTCCGCGAGGGTGATGGGCGCTTCCGACAGTTCGCCTTCGCTCAGGCGTTTCTGGATGATGCGGCGCACCGTTGCCTCGATCTGCTCGATCGTCGGGTTCTTGAGGGTTCGCATGGTGGCCTCGGTCGCGTCCGCGAGCATCACGATCGCCTGCTCGCGGGTCCAGGGACGCGGTCCGGGATACCGGAAGCCTTCCTCGTTCACGGCATCCGGCCCCTCGGCTTGTTCGGCCTGGTGCAGGAAGTAACTGACGAGGCTCTTGCCATGGTGCGTCGCGATGAAGTCCGTGATCTCGCGCGGGAGGCGATGCTGCCGTGCCAGTTCGAGCCCTTCCTCGACTAGCGCGATGATGACGCGCGCCGAGAGGCGAGGGTTGAGCTTGTCGTGCATGTTCTCGATGCCGAGCTGGTTCTCGACGAAGAAGATGGGGCGCTTGGTCTTGCCGATGTCGTGATAATAGGCTCCCACGCGGACCAGCAGACCGTCGGCCCCGATGGCATCCGCGGCGGCCTCGGCCAGGTTGCCCACCATGATCGAGTGATGGTAGGTGCCGGGAGCCTTCGTCAGCACGAGGCGAAGCAGGGGCTGGGCCGGATTGGCGAGCTCCAGCAACTTGAAGGGAGTGACGATCTCGAACAGGCCCTCAAGATAGGGGAGAAGCCCCATGGCCACGATGGCCGAGAGTACCCCGGAGACGCCTGCTGCAAGGGCCGCATGACCGATCTCGCGCAGGGGTAAATCCGCGAGGGCTGCGATGCTTCCGGCTATCGCACCCTGGACGAGAGCCACGTAGATCCCTGCCCGGGCCAGGTCTGCACGCGCCCTGACGCGGTGGACTGCCATGACCGCGGCGATCGCCCCCGATGCATGCATCATGGCAGCTCCCCCGGCCCAGGCCAGAGAAGATGGGCTCACCCCGACGGCCAGTCCGGCCAGAACGGACAGCAGCGCCGAGGTGAAGAGTGCGGGCCGGATTCCGAGGAACAGGGCCAGCAAGATCGCGCTGGCACCGATTGGTGAGGCGAAAGGACTCACCTCCAGCAAGCGCATGATGTCACTTGCCGCGACGGTTGCGAGGACGACCAGCGCCAGAAAATAAAAGCGGCGGGATTCCTGGATGATCCGGCGCTCGAACTGTCGAAGGTAGACCACGAAAAGCTGTCCGAGGGTTCCCATCACGATCGCCAGGGCCAGCGGAGCCACGAATTCATGAGCCGACCACGGTCCCCGGTACCACCACGCCGGCTGTGTCCGGTACAGCATGATTCCAGCGCCCAGCACACCCCCGACGAGAGCCAGCCTCTGGTGGACTTCCAGTCTAGAAGCAAAGCGCGACCACGCCTCTGTGAGGCGGTCGCGTCGCTCAGCGAGCCAGGGTGTTCGGATCAGGCTGGCCATGGAATGCCTCGCGGTTTTCGTAGGCCTGGACGATCCGGCGAACCAGATCGTGCCGGACGACGTCGGTCTGTCCCAACCGGACGAAGGCGATGTCCGGAATATCGCCCAGGATGCGTTCGATACCCTGCAAGCCGGAGGTTTTTCCCCGGGGCAGGTCGGTCTGGCTGGCGTCGCCCGTCACCACGACCTTGGATCCGAACCCGATGCGGGTGAGGAACATCTTCATCTGCTCGGGAGTGGTGTTCTGGGCCTCATCGAGAATGATGAAGGCCTCGTTGAGCGTCCGGCCACGCATGTAGGCCAGGGGGGCGATCTCGACGACGCCCCGTTCCTGGAGCTTGGCAAATCGTTCTGCCTCGAGCAACTCGGTCATGGCGTCGTACAGCGGGCGGAAATAGGGGTCCACCTTGGCCATGAAATCCCCCGGGAGATAACCGAGGCTCTCGCCGGCTTCCACGATGGGGCGGGTCAGGATCACCCGGGTGACGAGTTTGTCCCGGAGGGCCTTGACGGCCATCGCGACGGCCAGAAAGCTCTTGCCTGTTCCGGCCGGTCCGAGACCGAAGGTGAGGGTGTTCGTCTCGATGGCCTGCACGTACCGTCGCTGGTTGAAGGTCCGGGCTCGTACAGGTTTGCCGCGGTGCGTCGTGATGAGCGTGCGCGCATAGAGATCATGGAGGCTGACCGAGGGGTCCTGGCGGATGGCCTCCAGGGCAATGTGCAGATCCGTTGCGCCCAGGACGCCAGCGTCTTGCCAGGATTCGAGTTCTTCGAACAGGCGGCGGCCCAATTCCAGGGCGGGATCGTCTCCGGACAGAAAGAGTCGATCGCCCCGGATCACGGCCTGGATACCCAGTGCCGTCTCGACGGTTCGCAGGTTCTGCTCGTTCTGACCGACCCAGCGCAGGGCCAGGTGTGGGTCTTTGAGCGGGATCGCGATCTCCGAGGGCATGATGTTCGCCTTCCCTGGGCATTCTGGCACCGTCATGAGCGACGTCTTCAGTCGGTCATGATAGCAGAAAGCGGGGCGTGGAAAACCATCCACACCCCGCCTTGCCGATCGGTCACGCGATCATGAGCGACGCTTGCGAGCGGCCTCAGACTTGCGCTTGCGACGCACGCTGGGCTTCTCATAGCGTTCCCGCCGCTTGATCTCGGAGAGGATGCCAGCCTTCTGGATCTTCTTCTTGAAACGCTTGAGGGCGCTTTCGATCGACTCGCTTTCGCCGAGACGAACTTCTGCCAATGCACTCACCCCCTCACCATGCAAAATTCCTGGCTATCGCCTGGATTCATCATTTTAAACCAGGTGGGCTGACCTTGCAAGGATCGACTCTTTTTCCTGGGCGATTCCGCTCCTGCATCTTATCCCGGTGGCCACGTCAAGCCGCGACCTCCCAGGACGTGCCAGTGCAGGTGAAACACGGACTGGCCGCCATCTCTGCCGATGTTGGTCACGACCCGGAAGCCATCCTCGGTCAGGCCCGCCTCCCGCGAGATGTTCTGGATGGCCGATGTGAGGTGACCGGCCAGGGCCGGGTCCAGATCGAGCAACGAGACCACGTGCACCTTCGGGATTACCAGCGCATGAAAAGGGGCCTGAGGTTGGATGTCCCGGAAGGCGATGGTGTGGTCGTCCTGCCAGATCCGCTCCGCCGGGATCGTGCCGGCGACGATGCGGCAGAAGAGACAGTTTTGCATGGGTGTTCCTCCTGCTCTGGTGGTACCCGCCAGGATGCCCGCTCTCACCCGGAACGGCGCGAGGGCGGGCTCCGCGTGCTAGCATGGACCATCTCGAGGCGGGCCCCGGGTGGCCCAGGAAAGGACGGAACACGATGCGTGGACCTGGCGGCTTTGGTGGCATGGACTTCCAGAAGATGATGAAGCAGGCCCAGAAGATGCAGGAAGACCTCATGAAGGCCCAGGAGGATCTCTCTCGCCAGCATGTCGAGGGCTCTGCTGGGGGTGGCGCCGTCACCGTCGTCGTGAACGGTCACAAGGACATCGTGTCGATCAAGATCCAGCCTGCTGCAGTGGATCCCGATGATGTCGAAACGCTCGAGGACCTGGTGCTGACGGCCGTTCGTGACGCCCAGAACCGGGCTTCCGAGCGCGTCCAGCAGCAGATGTCCGGCCTGACGGGTGGGCTCAACATTCCGGGGTTGGGTGGTCTGTAGGTGCTCTACACCCGTCCACTGGCCCAGCTGATCGAGGCCCTGCAATCGCTTCCGGGCATCGGCCCTAAAAGCGCTCAGCGTCTTGCTTTTCACCTGCTGAAACAGCCCGAGGATCAGGTCAGGCGTCTCGCGCAGGCCCTGCTCGATGCGAAGACCCAGGTGAAACACTGTTCGGTCTGCTGCAACCTGAGCGCGGTCGATCCGTGCGAGCTGTGCCAGAGGACGGATCGGGATGCAAAGGTCCTGTGCGTGGTTGCCGAACCCAGGGACGTCGTGGCACTCGAGAAGACTCGTGAATACCGGGGAGGCTATCACGTCCTCCAGGGCCTGCTTTCTCCGATGGATGGCATCGGTCCGGACGAGTTGAAGGTGAAGGAGCTGGTCGCTCGCTTCGTGGACGGCAAGGTCGAAGAGGTCATCCTCGCGATCAACCCCACCGTGGAAGGTGAGGTGACGACGCTCTACCTCGCACGTCTGCTCAAGCCCCTGGTTCCGCGTCTCACGCGCATTGCCTTCGGCATTCCCGTGGGATCCGACCTGGAACTGGCCGATGAGATGACGCTTGCCAGGGCACTGGAGGGGCGTCGGGAAGTCTGATCAGACGGTATGGGCAGGGCCGGAGTACAGGTTGCATGCCTCACGCAGGGTCCAGAGCACCAGGATGCTGTCTACCAGGTTGACCCCCACGCAGGCGAGGGCTCCGGCGACGGACCACCCGAGCGTCCAGGGGCCCGGAAGTGGGCTCAGCATGGGCAATCCCGAGGCCAGTACGGGCAAGCTCATGCCGATGCCCGCCCGCAAGGCGCTCCATGTACCCCAGGCCAGGACGACGCGTCCGAGCAGCGGGATCCCTTTGCCATTCCTGAAAACCTGCCTGGCGTGGCCCAGGACCGGAGATCCTGCTGGAGCTGACACCCGGTGAATGGCCGCCAGGGTCGCGATGGCGAGGCTGGACGCCGCCCACCATGCGAACAGCAAGCTGAGTCCGCTACCGACGCTCCAGATTCCCCACACGAATGCATCCTCGCCCGGCAATCGGCCGTCCATCTGGGCCTGATACAGGGTCATCGGGATAAGGGCAGCACCCATCAGGAGCAGTCCGCTCCCGGCCAGACCCAGCAACCACGTCGCGATCGCGGCAGGGGTCCGTTGCATCCCCTCTTTCCATGCATCTTCGGTCATCGGCACGCCGCTGGCATCGTCCAGCATCGACCGGATCCATCCGCCGCTTCCGGCGAGGAGCAGGGCTGCCCAGAGCGTGTTGACGAGCCAGACGGTCCAGGGTGGGTCAGGCAACGCGGCGATGACCGCGATGAAGGAGTCCCAGCCCCGGGTCAGAAGAATCCGCAGGGCTTCCCCTTCGGCAAAAGTCTGCTCGGCCTGGAGGCTGGCCTGGATGCCGGCAAGCCCCAGCAAGGCCCCCACCAGAGGTGAGGATCCCGGGGGTTTGAGAGACGCCCAGAAGGGGCGATGCATTCCTGTCAAACGTGTTCCCGCGGACGCATCTGCGGGAAGAGGAGCACGTCACGGATCGAAGGAGCATTCGTGAGGAGCATGATCAGGCGATCGATCCCGATGCCCAGGCCGCCCGTAGGAGGCATGCCATGTTCGAGGGCCGTGAGGAAATCTTCGTCGAGACAGTGCGCCTCGTCATTGCCGGCTGCACGCTCGAGCAGCTGTGCCTCGAAGCGATTTCGCTGATCCAGGGGGTCATTGAGCTCGCTGAAGGCGTTTGCCAGTTCACGACCCGCCACGAAGGCCTCGAAGCGTTCCGTGAGTTCGGCGTGCTCCCGGTGGCGCTTGGCCAGCGGGGAGATCTCGACCGGCATGTCCAGGATGAAGGTCGGCTGGATCAGATGATCCGAGACGCGGGCCTCGAAGATCTCGTTGATGAGCCGACCACGGGTGCGAAGGGTTGGGAGCGGAATACCTTCCTGGACGCAGTGGGTCACGAGCGCTTCCTCGTCCATGGATGCCACATCCACGCCCGTTCGGACCTGGATGGCCTGTTCCATGGTGAGCCGGGGCCAGGGCGCCGCCAGTTCGATGGTCTCGTCTCCGTACGGGATGCTCGTGGTTCCCAGGACCGTCCGGGCCACGTGCTCCACCAGCTGTTCCGTCAGCGCCATCATGTCGCGATAGTCCGCATAGGCCTGGTAGATCTCGATCATCGAGAACTCGGGGTTGTGGCGAGTCGAGATCCCCTCGTTCCGGAAGCTACGGTTGAGCTCGTATACGCGCTCGAAGCCGCCCACGATCAGGCGCTTGAGGTAGAGTTCGGGTGAGATCCGCAGGTGCAGAGGCATGTCCAGCGCATTGTGGTGCGTGTTGAACGGACGAGCCGCCGCACCGCCAGGAATGGCGTGCAGCATCGGGGTATCGACCTCGAGGAAGCCCATC
>JBEIFE010000054.1:0-8495 GCA_040382575.1 Candidatus Sericytochromatia bacterium | reverse complement strand
TCATTCCGTGTTCTGTTCCCTTGCCCAGCTCGCGATGGAGCGGCGATCGATCTTGCCCCCGGGAAGGCGAGGAAACGCCTCCTGCCACAGGAGGGCCCGGGGATGCTTGTGACGACTCAAAAAGAGCTGGAGAGCCCCCCGGAGGCGTTCGAGGTCCCATCCGGCCAGGGGGGAGCCTTCGAAGACCACGACGGGGCGATGCCCCCAGCGAGCGTCCGGCACGCCCACGACGATGCACGATCGGTCGGGTAAGATGCGGGAGACCGCGAGCTCGATTTCCGACGGTGACAGGTTCTCGCCACCCGAGACGATGAGGTCCGTCAGCCGCGCCTGGATCCAGAGTCTTCCATCCTCGCCCCACGCCCCTCGATCGCCCGTGGCAAGCCAGCCATCGACCAGCGCCGTCCCGGAGGCCGTGGGGTCCCCGACGTATCCGGAAAACAGCCCCGGTGACTTCACGTATACCTGTCCCTCGTCACCAGGCAGAGGGTCCCGTTCGAGCGAGCCCAGTCGAATCTGGACATCTGACAGGGCCCAGCCGCCATCCCCCCACCCCTGGCTCGCGTGCATACCGGGGCGCCCCAGAGTCACGTGAGACCCCGCTTCCGTGAGTCCATAGGTCGGTATCGCCCGGTCGAAGCGGGCGAGGTCACGACCGGCCGTCCCCGCCCCGCCGACGAGCATCGTGCGGAACGTGGGGGGCACGGTACGCTCCTGGCGGCAGGTCAGCCAGTCCCGGTACGAGGTCGGAACCACCGAGGCCCGGGTCACGGTTCCCTCCTGGATGGCCTGGTCCAGGGCTCCGGGGTCGACCCTGTCGCGCAACCAGATCCGACAGCCGCTGGCCAGGCTTCTGACCAGGATACCCAGTCCCCCCACGTGATGGAGGGGCAGATCGGCCCACCATGTGTCTCCGGGACCGAGTGCGAGGGTCCGGACCGACAGCCGGGCGTGAGCCACCTGGGACGACCATGTCAGCCGAGCGACCTTCGAAGGGCCCGATGAACCGGAGGTGAGGACCCAGGTCTCGGCACCTGATCGGAACCCGGTTGGTGTCTGTTCACGGCGGGTCGCGATCTCGAGACGGGAAGACCAATCCTCGAGTTCAGGACCGTTGACGACGACATCGGGTTGGAGGCGGTTCAGCAGCTCCGCGCGCTCTTCGATGGCCAGCCGACGGCCCAGTGGTAGCACGCGGTGACCGGCTCTCCATGCGGCCATCAGAAAGACGAACCAGCTCGCCGAGGGCGGAGCATCCAGGACCCAGAGCGGATTTCCGTCATCCACATGGAGCGGATGTGCCTGCCGGAGGAAATCCACCGCGCGTCCCAGGCACTCGAAAGACCACGAGGCCTGGCCATCGAACAGAGCGACCTGATCCCCGTGGCGTGCCCGTGCCAGGGTCAAAAGGTCAGTCTCGTCGGATCCACCTGGCATCATCTGGAAACCGTTCCGTCCGGGTCGGTCCACACCGCCGGAGCCGGGGGCATGATCCGGGCATGATCGACCGGTGTTGCGCCTTGCTCGAGAAACCACGAGCGCGTCCCCAGTCCGTGTACGAGATCAGGACGCCCGAGACTTGCAGCCAGATGGACGAGGTGACCGTGGCCCACCGGTCCCTCGAAGCTGCTTCCGATGACGACGGATTTACCGTGATCCAGGGCTTCGAGAGCGAGTTCACGGGCCCGGTCCAGCCCACCGAGAACCACGGGCTTGAGAACCAGGGCCGTCACGGCCGGGTCACGAATGGCCTCACGAGCGGCACCCAGGTCGAACAGGCGCTCGTCGAGCGCCAGGGGAACTCCGAGTGAGGCCATTTCGGCCATGTCGTCCCCCGCAGTCCGATCCACGGGCTCCTCGATCCATTCGAAGCCCAGCCGGGCAAGTCTTGGAAGGATGGAGCGAGCCTGGACTCCTGACCATGCGCCGTTGGCGTCCAGACGCAGCCTGGGCAAGGCCCCGGTGGCGTGAAGGCCGCGAACGATCGCCTCTAGCCGGGCGACTTCCTGGTCGATATCGAGCAGCCCCACCTTGAGCTTCAGGGTGTCAAAGCCCTCGTGGATGCGTTCGAGGCAGGTAGCGACCCCGTCCCGTCCCCCCACGAGGCCCTGAGATCGGACGGGATGTACATCCTGGGCCCTCTCCGGACCGGCGCCCTCCAGCATGCACCACAGGGGAACCCCGGCCTGACATGCAAGGACCTCGGTCCACGCGGCATGAAGCCCGCATCGCAGGGCACGCATCGAATCCGGAATCGCGTCGAGCATCCGACCGGGATCCAGGTCACGGTTCAAGAGAGCTTCGAGGGCGGAACGCGCTGCCGTGTGTTCTTCCGTCCCGAAATCCGGCAATGGCGCCACCTCGCCCACGCCGTCAGGTTCACCGGGAAGCGACCAGCGGACCAGCCACCCCTCGCGCGTCGAGAGCGCTCCGCGAGCCGTCAGGAGCGGCCGAACGAGGGGCAACTCGTGCCATCGGGCCTCGAGTTTCCAGCCTGCATCAGCCGTCATCGGCCGATCGCCAGCCCCAGGGCCATCAGGATGCCATGGGCCAGGAGCACCTGGCCCGTCGCGCCGAGCGTGCGATTGAGGGCGCGGCCAGAATCGGTCCAGACGGAGCGAATCTCGCGCAGGGCCAGGGGAGTGGCGATCAGGGTGAGGGCTATCGCCCAGGGAGCCCGTCCGAGCAGGGCCAGCACGGGAGGCACGAGGAGTGCCCCTGCCATCAGCACGGTGTACTCGATGCGGGCAAAACGCTCTCCGTAGCGGACCGCCAGGGTCCGCTTGCCCACCCGGACGTCCGTCGGGGCGTCGCGGAGGTTATTGACCACGATGATGGCCGTGGCGAGCAGGCCCACCGGCACGGCAAGCGCCCATGCCAGGGGCGAGATGGCGTGCGCCTGCACGAACACGGTCCCTGTGACGGCCACGAGCCCGAAGAACAGAAAAACGAACAGGTCCCCGAGCCCGTTGTAACCGAGCGGGAAGGGGCCGCCGGTGTAGGCGATGCCCGACAGGATGCTCAGGATCCCGACGACCACGACGGGCCAGCCGGCGAACCAGACGAGTCCGAGGCCCCCGAGAGCGGCCAGCCCGAAGGCCAGGGCCGTCGCGACGAGAACGGAACGCGGACTCGCGAGACCCGCCTGCGTGACGCGCGTGGGGCCCAGACGGTCCGGCGTGTCCGCGCCCTTGCGAGCGTCGAAGTAGTCGTTGGCGAAGTTGGTCCCGATCTGGAGCCACGTCGCCCCCCAGAGGGCCAGCAGGGCCGGAATCCAGGCCAGATGGCCCTCGTGGAAGGCGATCGCCGTGCCGACGACCACGGGCACGAGTGCCGCGGGCAGGGTCCGTGGCCGGGCGGCGAGGACCCAGACCTTCCAGGCGGGGAGCGACGGGTTCACGTGCGGTCCTCCCGGATCATGGACGCCGCGGGAAGCGGCTGAAATCGGGCTTGCGCTTCTCGACGTAGGCGTTGCGGCCTTCCTGCGCTTCCTCGCTCATGTAGTAGAGCAGGGTCGCGTTGCCCGCGAGCTCCTGGACGCCGGTCTGCCCGTCGATCCCGGCGTTGAATGCCGACTTCAGGCAGCGTAGCGCCAGCGGACTGTGCTGGAGAATCTCGCGGCACCACTTGACCGTCTCGGCCTCGAGTTCGGCCAGCGGGACGATGGTGTTGATGAGCCCCATCTCGAGGGCTTCCTCCGCACCGTACTGGCGGCACAGGAACCAGATCTCCCGGGCCTTCTTCTGCCCCACCAGGTCCGCCAGGTAGCTGGCGCCGAAGCCGCCATCGAAAGAGCCCACCCGGGGTCCCGTCTGACCGAAGCGCGCGTTGTCGGCGGCGATCGTCAGGTCACAGACGATATGCAGAACGTGCCCACCTCCGATGGCATAACCCGCGACCATCGCGATGACGGGCTTGGGGAGCGAGCGAATCTGCTTCTGGAGGTCGAGCACGTTAAGACGGGGCACGCCATCGAAGCCGACGTAGCCTTCCTTGCCTCGAATACGCTGGTCCCCTCCCGAGCAGAAGGCCTTTTCGCCTTCCCCCGTGAGGATGATGACTCCGACTTCCGGGTCCTCGCGAGCGTCGGTGAAGGCCGAGGTCAACTCGAACAGGGTCTGAGGGCGGAAGGCATTACGGACCTCGGGCCGGTTGATGGTGATCTTGGCGATCCCCTCGGCCTTCTCGTAGCGGATGTCCGAGAACGTGCCGACCGGCTGCCAGGCCGGAATCGGGGCGGTCGTGGTCGTCGTCGGGGTCGTCATGCGGGTTCCTCCTGGAGCGGATGGGACACGGCATCGCGGATGAGGTCCGCGACTGCGCGGGGAGCGTCGGTGAGCACGTCGTGGCCGGCACCCGGCACGACGTGCGTGCGGGCGTGCGGAAACAGGGGGGCGAGATGGGTGGCGATCGCCCGGAACTTTGGATCACATTCGCCCGCGGCCAGCACGACGGGCATGGTCAGATTCGCGAGACGGTCGTGGTACGTCGGTTGCTCGGCGAGCCCAGCGCTGGCCAGCACCCGGGCCAGACGGCGCGGGTCCAGGGTGCGGCGAAGGGTCGAGGCGATGCGGGATGTGGAACGCTCGGTACCCGCGCCTGCCAGGCCCGCGATGGAAGATGGCCGGGTGGTGGGCCCTGGAGCGAGCACGGGCTGCGCTTCCCAGGCACTCGCGAAGTCTTCGATGTCTCCTCGTTCGAGCAGCGCGATCCAGCGGGCATCGGCGCTACGACGGGTCTGGCGGTCGGTCTCCGACTCGAGTCCAGCAGAGGCCCCCAGCAACACCAGCCCCTGGTAGTGTTCGGGCCTGCGGATGGCCAGACCGAGTGCCAGACGGCCCCCCATCGAGTAGCCCACGAGCCAGGGACTGACCGGGCCGAAGGCTGCGTCGATGGACGATTCCAGGCTCTCGAGCCAGCCCTCGAAGGTCGCGGGGACGCCATGCGAGGCCCCGTGACCGGGAAGATCGGGCACCCACCACCGGCCGGGAACGTTCGCCATCACGGCCTCGTAGCTGCGGCGATCGCCCGTGAACCCATGCAAGGCGACTCCCGTGGAGACGCCTTCGCCCATCCAGGATGCGGACAGACTCATGGCCGCGGCTCCCCGGGTGATTCGAGGTCAAGCAGATCGGCCAGGTCCTGCCGGAACGCATCCCGTTCGGTGGCACGGTTCGTGACCAGTTCGACCAGGGTGGCGCCAGAATCCCGCGCTAGACCCATCTGGACGGCCCGGATGGCCGCATCCACGTCGACCGTCCGGGTGTAAGCGAGGCCGTACATGTTCGCTACCCCCTCGAAGTTCAGGCCGTGGGGGGTCCCGAAGTACCGCTCGAAGAGGGACTCGACCCGGTGGACGGGCAGGTGCGAAAAGATGCCCCCACCGTCGTTGTTGAGGACCAGGAACACCACCGGTTCCCGAACCTCGCGCACGGCGACCAGCCCGCCCACGTCGTGCAGCATCGCCACGTCCCCGAGGATGGCCAGCGTGGGGCGATCGCTCGCGTGGGCGACGCCCAGGGTGGTGCTCACGAGACCGTCGATGCCATTCGCGCCGCGGTTCACGACCACGCGGGTTCCATGTGGCAAGTGACCCGAGAGGGCCTCGGCGTAACGAATGGGCATGCTGCTGGCCAGGACAAGGTTGCATTCTTCCGGCAGGATGCGGCAGGCCCGATGTACGGCGTGTGCTTCCCGGGATCGGAACGCCGGAGTCGCCGCGAGGCGCGTCTCGAGGTCGTCTGCCGGGGCCGGGGCGGTCCTGATGCCGGGCCTGTCAGATGAGGCAAGCGACAGCATCGCGAGCAGTCTCTCGAAGAACGAATCGAGATCCACCACCAGAGTGCGGTCGGCAAGGGCCTGTGGATCTTGCCGTGCCGGATGCGAAAGCAGGCTCAGGATCTGCAGGGCGCCTGGACCGTCCTGGACTGGCCTCGAACCCGCGAGGGCTTCGAGCCCGCGGGCGATCGCCGAGGACGTGGGCACCATGCCGATTTGCACGACGCGCGAGGGGGGAGAGTCCAGATCGAAAAGTCTGCCCGCACGGGATAGCAGATCGGCCGTCACGATGACCCCGGATACGTCACGCAACTGCGAGGCCACATCGGCCCATACGGGCCAGCCGAGACGCCGGGCAAGCTCGACCAGACCCGGCACCGGACGAGCCAGGGGGCCCACCACGAAGACACCCGTTTGCACCGACCAGTCCGCCTCGAGAGCCTGCAGATCCACATCGTACAGCTCGAGGTGGCCGTGACGGAGGGGGGCGGACACCCCGAACCTTGAGGGGGCCAGCGGCTCCAGCGTTGCGTCCGCCGGAACCTGGAACCCGGGGTCGACCAGGGGGGCGAGCGGTTCATCGAACGGGATGTTCAGGTGCACCGGACCGGCATCCGGGCCGGTGGCACGCGCGAGGGCGTCGGCCACGCTGGCCCGCATCCGGCGAACGGCTGCCGCGGCGGGGCGCGCAGCAGGAACCTCGCGGCTGACCCGGACGTGCACTCCGAAGAGGTCGTGCTGATCGATGGTCTGGGAAGCGCCCGAGCCGCGCAGCTCGAGCGGACGGTCGGCACTGACCACCACGAGCGGGATGCCCGTGAGGCTGGCCTCGATGACGGCAGGCATGTAATGGGCGAGTGCCGTACCCGAGGTGCAGACCAGGGCTACCGGTGTGCCCGAGGTCTTCGCGACGCCCAGTGCGAAGAAACTCGCTGCGCGTTCGTCATGGTGCACGGTGACTCGCACGGGCGCCCGCCAGAGACCTGTACACACCTCGAGGGCATGGACCAGTGGCGTGGAGCGCGAACCGGGACTCACGCAGACATGCCGGACACCTCCCTCGATGAGGCTGGCTACCAGGTGACACGCCCACCAGGCATTGAGGTTCGGGAATGCTTCCTTTTCCAGATTCGGGGTCATCGGGAACCTCATGCGCCCAGCTCCTGAACGAGCCGGACCCATGGCTCGGCCTTGCGTTCCGTTTCCTCGAACTCGCTGGCGGGATCGCTGGCCGCGACCAGTCCGCCACCTGCAAACACCGTCGCCCGATCCGGACCGAGCAGCACCGATCGGATACCCACCACCAGATCGAGGGTGGTGAGGCCGACATGACCGACCGCGCCAGCGTACCAGCCTCGCGGGGTGGGTTCCATCTCGCGGATGAGGCCGAGGGCGGCCTGGCGGGGGGTGCCGCACACCGCGGGAGTCGGATGGAGCGCACCGATCAGGTCTGACAGGGGCACCTCTGGTCGAACCACCCCCGCGACGGGTGTATACAGGTGATGGACGTGCGGAAGTCCGAGGAGACGCGGCGACTCGGGCACGTTCAACATCCGACAGCGCGCTTCAAGGGCCTCGAACAGGAACTCACGCACGAGTGCATGCTCGTGGCGGTCCTTGTCGCTGGCCAGCAACTGCTCACCCAGTTTCCGGTCCCGGGTCGGGTCGGCGTCCCTGCCGATGGTGCCGGCCAGGCAGTCGCTCTCGAGGCGATCTCCCATCAGGCGGATGAGACGCTCGGGGGTCCCACCCAGAAACGCATGTTCGCGGTCGAATCGGAAGCAGAAGCGGTGCGAACCCGTGGCCGGATCGATGCGGCTGAAGAGGTCCCAGGGATCGAGACGTTCCGCCGTGGCGATCGCGATCTGGCGCGCGAGGACGACCTTGCTGGCACCATCCAGCCGGGCGACGACCCGGTCGATGCGTGACATCCAGTCCTGACGTTCCAGCTCACTGTGGCTGGTTGTCGCCAGGAAGGTCGTGGCGGCGATGCGTCTGGACCGCCGACCTGCTGCGGAGCGTCGCCCACCGGAATCGCCATCCGGATCGAGTCGTCGGCCATCGTTTCGTGTACGAGACAGATGACCCAGGCGCGCACCCGAGCGGTCCAGTTCATCGAACAGCAGGTCAAGTCGAGCGATGACCACTTCCGGGCCCTCGCCCGGGTGAACTGGCACGATGACGGTGGCAAATGCATCCGAGCCCGTTCCCGGGGTCCAGCTCACGAGAATGGACGGCAGGACCCACCGCGCGCCAAGGCCACCTGGCCAGTCGGGGTGTGGTGGCCCGTCCGGATCGAAGGCGATGCCACCCAGATAGCGAATCTCGTCCCGCAAGGCCAGTCCCGCCGTCTCCACGCGGGCAAGTCTCTGTCGGATGGCATCGAGCGTGGCGAGCGCAGTGGACCGGGACCGAGCCGTGACTTCATCCGCCAGACCCAGGCCAAGCCAGGAGCGGTCTGCATCATCGCTCACGAAGACCATTTGCTCTGCGCGCCCCGACGAACGGGCGAGCGTCAGGGGATCGCGCAGACCGAGCGAGGCACCTGCTGCCACCCACATCGTCAGCCCGCTGTCCGTGGCACGCTCGATGGCGCGCCACACGGCAGTCTGGCAACTAGGGTGAGGTGACAAGGTCATGCGGCACACTCCGGACAAGGACCCAGCAACATCTTGGCACATTTCTGAACTTTCAAAAAGAATTGAAAGTTGTGACCG
>JBEIFE010000053.1:0-8501 GCA_040382575.1 Candidatus Sericytochromatia bacterium | reverse complement strand
CTCCCGTCGTCCCGGCGATCACCAGGCCGTCGGAGCCCGAGGAAACCAGGTGCCGGGCCAGACGCCGGGCGAGGGGCAGATCGACGCGCCCTTCGGTGTCGAAGGGCGTGACCATCGCCGTCAACAGGCGACCCATCGTCTTCATCTCGTTCCTCCTTGCCCACCTCGTCGTGGGTTCATGTGGCCTCATTCTGGCACGGGCGATCGGGGGCGTCCACGGCTCAGCCATCCCTTCGGGACGAGGCCGGTACGCGCTGCCCCTTGACCCAGCCCCGTTCCCGCAAAACCTCGGCAATCAGGACCGCGTTGAGCGCCGCCCCCCGCCGGAGGTTGTCTCCGACCACCCAGCACTGGATGGCATGGGGATGCGAGATATCCAGACGAAGGCGGCCCACGAGGACCTCGTCGCGGCCCGCCGCATCGCGAGGCTGGGGAAAGTGATTCGCCTTGCGATCATCCACGACCTTCACTCCGGGAGCCTGGGCAAGCGTTGCGCGGATGACCTCGAGATCGAGCACCCGGTCGAACTCAACATTGACTGACTCGCTATGACCGACCTCGACGGGCACCCGGATGCAGGTTCCCGTGATCATGAACAGCGGTTCCTCGAAGATCTTGCGGGTTTCATGGGTGAACTTGAGCTCCTCGCGGGTGTAGCCCAGATCCGTCATGGCATCGATCGTCGGAATCAGGTTGAACGCGATCGGGGCACTCAGGGCCTGGACGGTCGGCGCCTCGCCATCGAGTATCTCGCGACTCTGGACCCGGAGCTCCTCGACGGCCTCACGACCGGCACCCGACACGGACTGGTAAGTCGAGACGACGACCCGCTTGATGGTGGCCAGACGGCGGAGCGGATTCAGGACCATGAGGAGGATGGCCGTCGAGCAGTTGGGATTCGCGATGATGCCCCGGTGGGACTCGAGGGCGTGTGCATTGATCTCGGGAATCACGAGGGGCACACCGGGGTCGAGCCGGAAGGCCGAGGTGTTGTCGATGACGGTCGCCCCGCGCGAGACCGCGATGGGCGCCCATTCACGAGAGACGTCGCCACCCGCTGAGGCGAGCACCACGTCCACGCCGTCGAAGGCCTCGGGGGTGGTCGCCTCGACGATCCAGGTATGAGCGTCACGGTTCACTTCACGACCTGCCGAACGGGCGCTGGCAAGCAGACGGATATCCTGGGGCGCGAACCCGCGCTCGAGCATGATGGTGAGCATTTCATGCCCGACCATGCCGGTGGCACCGAGAATGGCAATCTTCAGGGACGACACGTGACCTCCTGCGCGCGTGCGACGTCAGAGCAGTTGTTCAAGACCTACGACCAGGCCCTCGATCGAGGCGGCCTTGCGGATGGCCAGCACGACCCCCGGCATGAAACTTTCGCGGGACAGGCTGTCGTGGCGAAGCGTCAGCACCTCTCCCGTACCGCCCAGCAGGACCTCCTGGTGCGCGAGCAAACCCGGTAGGCGAATGCTATGAACACGGACCGCTCCCTGCTCGCCCCCGCGCACACCGGCGATTGATTCGTCACCTGCCAGGAGGGGCTCGACTGGCCCGCCGGCAGCTTCGCGAGCAGCCGTCATGCGGTCCGCCGTGAGCCGAGCCGTCCCGCTCGGAGCATCCAGCTTGCGATCATGATGTAATTCGATGATCTCGGCAGCCGGGAAATACCGGGCCGCCTCGGCCGCGAATTTCATGAGCAGGACCGCCCCCAGCGCGAAGTTTGGCGCGATCAAGCATCCCTTACCCGTGCGCTCACAAAGCAGCGCGAGCTCTGCGCGATCCTCCGGGCCCATGCCCGTCGTCCCGACCAGGGGCACCATACCGTGCTCGAGCGCCCAGCAGACACCTGCCTTGACGACGGCAGGAATCGTGAAATCGACCCAGACATCGGCATCGAGGTCGCTGATGTCGTCGAACGATCCGGCCATCCGGACCCCGGGCGCGGGTGAAACCGAATCAGGACCGTAGACGTGGTCGAGACAGGCCACCAGAAGCAGATCCTTTTGAGCCAGCACTGCACGCACGACTTCCTGGCCCATGCGGCCTGCAGCGCCGGCCACGACCACGCGGATGGGGGAAGCTTCATCGATCAGACTCACGTGGACCTTTCTCCTCGGATCAGCGACCGGACGATCCCCAGCCGGCCGAGCGTCCGGTCGGGGCGATCGCCTCGACCTCCTCGAAGGTCGGCAGAGTATAGCGCTCGATGCAAAGCTGGGCGACACGATCACCCAGCTGGACCGCATAGGCAACGTCGGTATGGTTATACAGGACAACCCCGATGGGATCACGGAAACCCTGATCGATGAGACCGGCTCCGGTCTCGATTCCGTACTTCAGGGACAGTCCGGAACGCGCATGGATGCGGGCCCTGAATCCGGGAGGCAACTCGAGGGCAAGGCCCGTATGAACCAGCGCCCGTCCACGAGGGGGAATGACGACGGTCTCGCAAGCAAAAAGATCGGCCGCCACATCTCCGTCCTGGCTGACGACGGGCAGGACAGCCTGCTCGTGGTGACGCAGGCAGCGCACATGCACCTTGTCCACGTCAGGCCACCCATCCGGTCGGTAGCCGGAGCTTGCGCACCGGACCGACGGCCGAGAGGATGAGCCGCTCGGGCACGAGCCGCTCGGCGGCCAGGCGGAGGACATCCTCTCGGGTGACGGCCTGAAGTTCGGCCAGTGTCTCCTCGGGAGTCACGATCCGTTGATAAAGCATCTCGTAACGCGCGAGTCGCATCATCCTGTTCCTGACGGATTCCATGCCCAGCAGGAGGCCTCCGCGGAGCTGGTCGCGACAGCGAACGAACTCCCCATCGGGCAGATCTCCCGAACGGAGGCGATCGAACTCATGGAAGGTCCGCTCGAAAACCTCGTCGAGATGTCGGGGATTGCAGCCGAAAAAGGCACCGAAGAGGCCCGCATCGGCGTAGGAGACCTCGAAGCTCCCGATGTTGTAAACCAGGCCCCGCTTCTCGCGGACTTCCTGGAAAAGTCGAGAGCTCATGCCGGCACCGAGGACGGTATCGAGCACCGTGAAGGCATGGCGATCCGGGTGGCCAGAAGGAAGGCCGGGCACTCCGAGACAGACCTGAACCTGCTCGAGTTCCTTGCGTTTGAGACGGCTCCCGGGACGGATGGTCGGAGATTCCGGCGAAGCCCCCCCCCCCGAAGGGGTAAGCCGTCCCAGGACGCTCTCCACGTCTGAAAGAAAGCGTGGGATATCAACCTTGCCAGCGACGGCGACGACGATCCGAGCCGGATCGAACGCTTCACGGGCCCATGCCACGCAATCCTCGCGACGGAATCGACGGATGGAGCCGCGAGTCCCGATGACGGGCCTGCCGAGCGCATGGTCGGGCCATGACAGGGCGTGAAACATGTCCTGGACGAGTTCTTCGGGATCGTCGTCCACCATGCGGGCCTCTTCGAGGACGACCCGACGTTCACGGACGACCTCTCGAGCATCGAAAAGAGGCGCCACGACAAGATCGGAGAGTACATCGAAGGCCAGGCTGAGATCCTCACCCAGAACACGGGCATAGAAGCAGACGTGTTCCTTGTCGGTGAACGCGTTCAGGCTTCCGCCCCGGTCCTCGAGCGTACTCGCGATGGTGAAGGCATCTCGGGATTCCGTCCCCTTGAAGACCATGTGTTCCAGGAAGTGCGAGATACCGGCCATGGCCTCCGGCTCATGACGGGACCCTCGCTCGCACCAGATGCCGAGCGCCGCGGACACGGCATGAGGCATCGGCTCGAGGACGATGCGGATTCCATTGGATAGGACATGGCGTTCGATCAAAGACATTCCTCGTCCTTGCCGGCCCCCGCACCGTGACGCGAGAGGCAAGCAAGGTTCCCGCGTCATCGTACCGCACGGAACGGGGCGTGACGAGGGGGCTAAAAGTCGGACAGGGGGCCCTTCCGGGCCCCCTGTCGTTCAGATGGTTCAGGCCTCTACGGGAACCGGAGCCACCCCGAAGCGTGCGAGCTCCTCGGCGGAGACACCCTTCTTCGTGAGGTTGATGCGGCCCTGAGAATCGACCTCGACGACCTTCACGACGATCGGGTCACCGATGTTGACCACATCTTCCACCTTCGCCACGCGCTCGGGGGCGAGTTGCGAGATGTGGACGAGGCCTTCCTTGCCAGGAAGGATCTCCACGAAGGCACCGAAGTTGAGGATTCGAGTGACCTTGCCCTGATAGACCGTGCCGACCTCGACCTCCTTGGTGAGGCGGTTGACCCATGCCACGGCGGCCTGCGCTGCAGCGGCGTCGGAGGTCGTGATGAACACGCTGCCGTCGTCCTCGATGTCGATCTTGACGCCCGTCTCTTCGACGATGCGCTTGATCATCTTGCCACCGGGGCCGATGAGCGTCCCGATCTTCTCGGGGTTGATCTTGAGCGTGATGATGCGCGGGGCGAACGGCGAGAGATCCGTACGCGGCCGGGGCATGGCGCCGAGCATCTTGTCGAGAATGAACAGACGGCCCTTACGAGCCTGCTCGAGCGCGACTTCCATGATCTCGAGCGAGATGCCGTGGATCTTGATGTCCATCTGGAGAGCGGTGATACCGTCGCGCGTTCCGGTGACCTTGAAGTCCATGTCACCGAGGTGATCCTCGATACCCTGGATATCGGTCAGAACGGCGAAGCGCTCACCTTCCTTGATAAGGCCCATCGCCACACCGGCAACGGGGGCCTTGATGGGCACGCCCGCGTCCATCATCGACAGCGTCGAACCGCAGGTCGAGGCCATCGAGGTCGAACCGTTGGACTCGAGCGCCTCGGACACCAACCGGATGGTGTAGGGGAAGTCCACCATAGAGGGCAGGACGGGCAGCAGGGCGCGCTCGGCGAGGGCGCCGTGACCGATCTCGCGGCGACCGGGGCCACGGCTCGGACGCACTTCACCGGTCGAGTAACCGGGGAAGTTGTAGTGGTGCAGATAGCGCTTGCTCGTGATCGGGTCGAGACCGTCGATCTTCTGAGCATCGCCAGCCGATCCCAGCGTGCAGACGTTCAGGACCTGAGTCTGGCCACGAACGAAAAGACCAGAGCCGTGCGTACGGGGCAGGACGCCCACTTCGCAGGTGATCGGACGGATCTCGTCGGTCCGACGACCGTCGACACGAACCCCCTTCTCGGTCACGAGCTTGCGCAGAACCTTCTTTTCGAGGGTGTAGAGCGCATCACCGACCAGCTTGGGACGGACCGCGAGCAACGCACCGACCGGATGAGTCTCGGGCAGGGCGCGGAGCGCCTCGGCCACCTCGGCCAGCAGGGACTCGGTGCTCTTCTGACGCGACTCCTTGTCCGGGTTCTGGATGGCTTCGGCCATCCGGTCCTGGTAAGCGAGAACGAACTCGGCGAGTTCGGGCGCAAGCACCTCGGCCTTGACGGCGAGCTTGGTCTTGCCGATCTCGGCCACGATCTCGTTCTGCCAGGCGCAGAGCTCCTGGACGGCTTCCCAGCCCACCTCGATGGCCTCGAGCACCTCGGCCTCGGGCACGAGCTTGATGCCCGCTTCGACCATCATGACGGCATCAGCCGTACCGGCCACCACGAGATCCATATCGGATTCGTCGGTCTCGGTGAAGGTCGGGTTGATGACCCACTCGTCCTGGATGCGACCGACGCGCACGCCACCGATGGGAGCGGCAAACGGAATATCAGAAACCATGAGCGCGGCCGAGGCCCCCAGCATGGCCAGCACATCGGGCTGGATCACCTGGTCGCTGGAAAGAACCGTGGCAACCACCTGAACGTCGTTGCGGAACCCCGAGGGGAACAGCGGACGGATGGAACGGTCGATCAGACGACCGGAAAGAATGGCATTCTCGGACGCACGGCCCTCGCGACGCTGGAAGCTGCCAGGCACGCGGCCGACGGCATACATCTTCTCCTCGTAATCGACGAGGAGGGGGAAGAAATCGATGCCATCGCGCGGCGACTTGGACATCGTGGCCGTCACGAGGACGGCGGTACCACCACTCTGGACGAGGACCGCGCCGCCGGCCTGACGGGCATACTTGCCGAACGTCATCGCGATCTCGTGGTCACCGAGCTGGTAGCGATAGGTTTTCTCAGTCTGGCTCATCGCCTCTGCTCTTTCCTGTTGACGGTCATCCCACTGAACACCAGGGTCGAACCGACATACCCCATCTAGCGAGAGAGCAGCGGAAAGCCCGCTGCTCAGGTTGACGCTTACTTACGAAGGCCCAGCTTGGCGATGAGAGCGCGGTAGCGATTGACATCCTTCTTCTGGAGATACGCGAGAAGGCGACGACGCTGACCGACCATCTTGAGCAGACCACGACGGGACGCGAAGTCCTTCTTGTTGGCCGTGAGGTGCTCGCTGAGCTGCTGGATGCGGGCCGTGAGGACCGCGACCTGGACTTCGGGCGAACCGTTGTCCGTATCATGCCGCTTGTGCACGGCAATGATTTCAGACTTGGCTTCCTTCTGAATGGGCATGGTTATTCTCCTACTGGTGTGAGACGGGGTCGAGGTGTGAACGCCTCGGCCGAAACTTTCCCCGGGTGGTAGGCCACCGCGGTTGAAGCCTCGAGCGTGTCTCTCCGGGATGACGGATGGGATGGAATTCATTCACACCTGATCATGATAGCAGAGTTTAAGCATGGTTCAAGAGACGAGCGGGGTGCTGGCTCACCTGATAGGATGGGCCCATGGATACGCCCTCCTGGAATCTGGTCCACGCAGACTGTCTGACCTTCCTCGGCTCACTCGCCCCCGGTAGCGTGGACGTGATCACGACGGATCCCGCCTATTCCGGCATGAATCAGTACCTACAGCTGGGCAGGGGGCGCATCGTCGGGGATTACCGTAAAGGGGAGCAGGATCGGTGGTTCCGGGAATTTCACGATGAGCCTGATTCATACAGAGCGTTTCTCTCGGCTTGCGACCGGGCCCTCCGTCCCGACGGACACCTCTACATCATGTTCGATTCCTACAGTCTCCTGAGCCTGGGCGCGCTCGTCAGGGAACGGTTCGACGTCAAGAACCTGATCGTCTGGGACAAGCAGCGGATCGGCATGGGGCACCACTTCCGCCGGCGCCACGAATGCGTGCTGTTCGCCAGGAAGGGAAGACGTAAGCTCTCACGGCGAGACCTGCCGGACGTCTGGACGATCCCTCGCCTTTCGAGACCGACTTATCCGACCCAGAAACCCGTCGAACTGTTCTCGTGCATGCTAGCCGGCAGTGCCAGCCCGGGCATGACGGTGTGCGACCCGTTCGTGGGAAGCGGCTCTGCCGCCATAGCCGCCCTGAAAAAGGGATGTCACTTCGTGGGCGGAGACGTCAGTGAGCGAGCGATCGCCTACAGCTCCAGACGGTTGCATCATTTCACAGAAACGAAAACCGACCCAGATCAGAAACCTCTGACGGACCTTCCGGGATTTCTCGAGATCTGAGCCTCTAGCCGTTCTGGGAGCCCGCGGGCGCTAGAGAGAGTTGCCCCGTGGCCTTGCCCAGCACGGACTGGATCTTGGTGTTGAGGATGTCAACGGCAACCTCGTTCATGCCCCCCTCTGGCACGACGATGTTGGCATGCTTCTTGCTGGGCTCGACGAACTCCATGTGCATCGGACGCACCGTGGCCAGGTATTGATCTATCACGGACTGCGGACTGCGCCCCCGATCGTGGATATCTCGACCGAGGCGCCGGATGAAGCGAATATCGGCATCCGTGTCGACGAACACGCGAATGTCGAGCAGACGCCGGATCTCGGGACTGGCGAAGATGAGAATCCCTTCGACCAGGAGAACCCGACGCGGGTTGACCTGACGAACCTCGGGCAAACGAGCGTGCGACTTGAAGTCGTAAAGGGGCGCATCGACCGGAAGGCCCTTCTGGAGCGCCCGGATATGCTCACAGAAAAGCTCGTTGTCGAGCGAGCGCGGGTGGTCATAGTTGACGCGCGCACGCTCCTCGGGAGACAGCGCGGAATGGTCAAAGTAATAGGAGTCGTGGCAAAGATACGCCACCTGATCTTCACCCGCCAGCTGGAGGATGTTGCGCGCCACGGTGGACTTACCGGAGCCAGTGCCGCCGGCGACGCCTATCGTGAGAGGCTTACGCAGACTCACCGACGACCGCCTCGTGCGTCTTGGCTTCTCCCACGATGCGATCGCCCATGCGACCACGATACTCCTCGAGTGCGGCATCCCGGGACGGGATGTCCTCGACCAGGTCCACGAAGAGCTTGCCGTCGAGATGATCGATCTCGTGCTGGATCACCCGCGCGAGGAGGTCAGAGGCATCGAGAATCTGCTGCCGATCCGCGAGATCCCGGTACTTGACGCGGATCTTGCGAAACCGCTTGACCTCCAAGACGACGCCCGGAATGCTGAGGCAGCCTTCCTCGTCTCTGTATTCGCCCGTGGCCTTCACGATCTCCGGATTGACGAGCGCGAATGGACGGATCCCTTCGTAGCTGAGATCCACGGTGATCACCCGACGCGAAACT
>JBEIFE010000052.1:0-8502 GCA_040382575.1 Candidatus Sericytochromatia bacterium | reverse complement strand
GGGTTCGTCCGCCAGGTCAACTGACCCACATACACATCGGAGCGCCTCGTGTGCGGCATGGCCAGGCGCATCGCGACGCCTCAGACGGGGCTCGCCACCTCCAGCGCAGCCTCGATCACCGAGGCCAGTCGCGTGACCATCGCATCCACCAGTTCCGCCTCCCGAGCTTCGACCATGATGCGAATGAGCGGTTCGGTGCCCGAAGCCCGGACCAGGACCCGCCCCCGGCCCTCGAGTTCGGCGGTGGCGGCAGCGATCGCCTCCCGGATGACGACGTGGTCCTGCCACCCGGCCGTCGAGCGAACACGGATGTTCCTGAGCACCTGGGGGAAGTCGACCATGGTATCGGCCAGTGAAGACAGGGAGTCTCCCGTCGTGACGAGGGCCGAGAGCAGGCGAACGGCCGACAGCAGACCATCCCCCGTGGTGTTGGCGTCCAGGAAGATGAGGTGACCGCTCTGTTCACCCCCGAGCAAGATCTCCTGCTCGCGCATGGCTTCCAGGACGTGGCGATCGCCGACCGGGGTACGGACCAGTTCGCCGCCCATCGCCCGGATCGCCTCCTCGAAGCCCAGATTGCTCATGACCGTCGCGACGACGCGTGGACGCGCATATCGGCCGGTCTCGAGGCCGTGACGGAGCGCGATCAACAGGAGGCGATCGCCATCCACGATGCGCCCTTTCTCGTCCACGGCAAGCATCCGGTCGGCATCCCCGTCAAAGGCGATGCCGAGGTCATGAGCCCCTTCCAGGACGGCCGCCTGCAACACCTCGAGATGGGTCGAGCCGCAGCCCCGGTTGATATTGTCCCCGTCCGGGGCATCGTGTAGCACCGTCACCTCGGCGCCGAGGGTCCGCAGCACGCGCGGTGCGAGCTCCGTCGCAGCCCCGTGCCCGACATCCAGCACGACGCGCTTGCCCTCGAACCGCGTCGAGGCCTGGTCAAGTAAATGCTGGAGATAGGCTTCAACCCGTTCTTCACGGGCAGTCACGACCCCGACGCCTTCCCCGGTGGGGCGAGCGAGGGTATCAGAGTCGGCATCGAGGAGCGCCTCGATCCGGGCCTCGATCGCATCCGGAAGCTTGTGTCCCGAGGAGCTGAAGAGCTTGATGCCATTGTCGGGCGCCGGGTTGTGCGAGGCCGAGATCATGGCACCGGCAGCGGCACCCTGCCGGGCGACGAGCCATGCGACGGCTGGCGTCGGCACGACGCCCAGCAGTTCGACGTCCACTCCGGCGGAGGCCAGTCCGGCGGCGAGTGCCGCCTCGAGCATCGAGCCCGAACGCCGCGTGTCTCGCCCGATGTAGAAGACCGGACGTCCGGTCGAATCGCCCACCAGCACATCCGCCACTGCGCGCCCGAGGCGGAAGGCCAGTTCGGGCCCGAGGTCGCGATTGGCGAGGCCCCGGATGCCGTCCGTCCCGAAATACTTACCCATGGTGTCCTCCCATCGGAACGCGTCCCTGGTGGAAGTTGTGCGCCGTGGCGATCATCGATTCAAGGTCGGCGAAGCGAGGCTGCCAGCCGAGCTCCTCGCGCGCCCGTCCAGCAGAGCCCACCAGGGCAGGCGGATCGCCCTCACGACGAGGGGCGAAGGTATGCGGAACCGGGCGCCCCGTGACCCGCTCGGCCATGGCGATGACTTCCTTCACCGAGAAGCCCTGACCGTTGCCGAGGTTGTAAACCGTGCTGTCCCCACCGGCCAGAAGGCGCTCGAGACCGAGCACGTGCGCATCTGCAAGGTCCGAGACGTGGATGTAATCACGAATGCAGGTCCCGTCGGGCGTGGGGTAGTCGTCGCCGAAGACCTTGAGGGGCTCTCCACCGTCCGCTGCACGCAGCACGAGCGGGATCAGGTGCGTCTCGGGCTCGTGACGCTCGCCCAGGCGACCGTCGGGATCGGCGCCCGCCGCGTTGAAATACCGGAAAGCCACGTAGCGCAGACCATGCGCCCGGTCGAAGTCAGCCAGCATGCGCTCGACCATCAGCTTGGTCCACCCGTACGGGTTGATGGGCCACTGCGAATGCGTCTCGGGGATCGGCACCTCCTGCGGAATTCCGTAGGTGGCACAGGTGCTCGAGAAGATGAAATGCCGGATGCCATGATCGCGCATGGCCTCCAGAAGCGTGAGCGTGGCTGCCACGTTGTTGCGGTAGTACTTGCCGGGCTGCTGAACACTCTCACCGACGTAGGCGAAGGCTGCAAAATGCATCACCGCCTCGATCCGGTGCGTCGCGAACAGGCGATCGAGGGTGGGACGATCGCCGAGATCCCCCTCCACGAACGTCCCCGCCTGCACGGCGTCTCGGTGGCCGGTCGACAGATCATCGAGCACCACGAGGTCATAGCCTCTCGAGTCGAGGGCCTTCACGGCATGCGAGCCGATGTAGCCCGCGCCCCCCACCACCAGGATCTTGCCTTTCGCCATGCGCTTCGATCTCCGTTCCAGAGGCCCGTGCCTCAGTATGCCCGGTGTCCGAGAACCTCGAGTGCCGTCTTGAAGATGATCCGCAGATCGAAGAGCAGCGACCAGTTCTCGATGTAGTAGATGTCGTACCGCGTCCGTTCCTCGATCGTGCCTTCCTCGCCCCGCAGACCATTGGCCTGCGCCCAGCCCGTCAGCCCGCTTCGAACCAGGTGCCGGTCCATGTACTTGGGCACGTGCTGCCGGAACTGCTCGATGAAGTGTGGACGCTCCGGACGTGGTCCCACGAGGGACATGTCTCCGACGAGCACGTTCCAGAGTTGCGGAAGTTCGTCGATGCTGGTGCGCCTGAGAAACTGACCGACCGGAGTGACGCGAGCATCCCCTGGCGTCGCCCAGACAGGGCCGGTGGTGTCCTCGGCATCGATACGCATCGAACGGAACTTGTAAATGTTGAAAAGGCGACCGTCTCGCCCCATGCGTTCCTGTCGATAGAGCATGGGACCGGCGCTGGTGAGCTTGACGAGGGCTCCAGCCACCAGCATCACCGGGGAGGTCAGCAGCAAACCGATGGCCGACAGCGTGATGTCCATCGTCCGCTTCAGGAAACGGTTGGTCCACTGGCGCAGGGGGACCTCACCGAGTTCGAGCGTGGGAACACCATCCAGTTCCACCATGCGGATCTTGGCGGTCATGAGTTCCAGCAGATCCGGGACGATCCGGATGGTCACTTCTGGCCCAACACCGGACGCCGCGATCGTCTCGAAAAGGGTCGAAAGGCTGGCACCAGGGCGCGCCACGACCAGCATGTCGAGTGGAATCCGGGACAGGATGGCTGGAAGCTGGCCGAAGTCTCCGAGCAGCGGTCCACACTCCGCTCGCGGCGTTTCCCGCAGCTCACCGGTCCGGATCGTCGTGAGCCATGAATCCCCCTCGATCCACTCACCGGGCGACGGCACGAAACCGACGACCCGGTAGCCCATCTGGGGAGCGCGCCGGAAGCGTTCTGCCATGAGCTGGCCGAGCGAGTTACAACCCACGATCACGACGTTCAGGGTTCCCCAGCCGAGCGCATGGAGCCGATCCTGGATCCAGCGCAGGGAGAGATGACCGAGCCACAGAGCGATGAAGCTGGCTCCCAGGCTGGTGACGAAGACGAGCCGCGAGTAACTGAAGCCCCGGTAGAAGAAGCCCAGCCCGAGAGCCACCAGGGCACCGAGCGCGAGCCCCGTGACGAGGATGACCGTGTCATCGAACCGGGAAGCGAGCCGTCGGATACGATACAGTCCGAGCGCGCCGAGAACCGAGACCAGGACCGTCGCGACCACGGACGTCGCAACCTGGTAGGGTGCCCGTGGCGGCGCCAGTTCGACGGCGGCCCACAGACGCCAGACGAAGCGGATTTGATAGACGAGCTGAAACATGCCGAAGACCACGAGCCAGTCCGCCGCCACGACCAGTGGACGCCCCACCGTGAAAATTCTGCGACGGATCCAATCCAGAGCAGATGGCGATGAAGAGGTGATCTCGGATGTCGGAAGCGGTTGCAGCACGGGTTCAGACAAGGATCACCTCGCCCGACAGGCGACCGAGAGCCTGATCGATGACGGCTTGCATCCCCTGGCGGAAGGATCTGGGAGAAAAACGCTCGGCATGGGCACGGATACGGTTCGGGTCCCAGTCGATTCGCTCGTGACGCCCCAGGGCTGCGACCAGGCTATCGACCCGTGCTTCCTCGAACCAGGTCCCGGTCACCCCATCCAGGACCGTGTCCCGGACTCCACCGTGCCCGAGGGCAATCACGGGTCGGCCACAGGCCATGGCCTCCACGGGCACGATCCCGAAGTCCTCGAACGCGGCGAACAGGAGTGCCGAAGCCCCGGCCAGTTCACGTGCCACGTCCTCATCAGGCAGATTTCCCAGGAACGAGACCGTGGGGCCGGCCAGCTCCCGGAGCTCCCGGTAGAGCGGCCCGTCTCCGATGACGCGTAAATGACGACCTGTCCGGTTGGCCGCCTCGATGCACAGGTCCACCCGCTTGTAGGGAACCAGGCGGGAGAGTACGACGAGGTGATCCCCGATCCGGGACGACGGCAAGACCTCGAAACGATCGATCTCGACGGGTGGATGGACGACGGTCGCCTCCCGGCGATAGTGCTTCCGGATGCGACTGGCTACCTCATGGCTGTTGGCCACGAAGGCATCGACCCGGTTGGCGCTGAGGACATCCCACTGCCGCAGGCCGCTCAGCAGCGTCGCCGCGAAGGGACGGAGAGGAGCTGGCAGACTCCGCTGATACGGATGCGTGAGGTCCCAGGCGTAGCGCATCGGCGCGTGGACATAACTGACGTGCACCTGGTCATGTCGGGTCAGCACCCCCTTGGCGCAAGCATGGCTGGACGAGACGACGAGATCGAACCCTTCGAGGTCAAACTGCTCGAAGGCGAGGGGCATCAGGGGCAGCAGGCGCGGGTAATGGCGCGTGGCGCCCGGAATCCGCTGCAGGAAGGACGTGCGGATGTCGAGGGCATCGAACTCGGCCGGTAACAGACCACGGCGGTGTACGCTGGTGAAGACGGGCGCCTCGGGGAACATCTCGTGAAGGGCCCAGACCACGCGCTCCGAACCACCCAGGGTGGTCAGCCAGTCGTGGATGATCGCGACCTTCAAGGTGTAGACGTCCTCTGTCATCGGACCGTGGGCAACAAGCCAAGCGCCTCTCGGTACCCGTCGATCGTCAGGCGGGCCGTTTCGCTCCAGCGAAACGTTCGAGCCCTGGCTCGACCCCTGGACCGCAGGTCGTCACACCGATCACCGGAACCGAGAACACGCTCGATGGCTGTGCGCCATTCTAGCACGTCGGTCGGTTCGAGCAGCAGTCCGGCCTCTCCGACGACCTCCGGGATGGAGGTCGCAGAACTGGCGAGCACGGGAGTGCCGTGAGCCATGGCCTCGAGAGGAGGCAAACCGAAGCCCTCGTACAGGGAGGGGAAAGCCAGGCAGGTCGCAGCCGCGAGCAACGTGTGCAGATCGTCCTCTGCCACCCGACCGAGCATGCGCACCCGACCGACCAGGCCCAGCTCCAGGATACGCTCCTCGATCCGGGATCTCGGGTCGGCTCCACCCGCGATCACGAGACGCAATCCAGGATAGCTGTCACCCAGTCCGGCGAAGGCCTGGAAGAGAACCTCGAGATTCTTGTGGGGCTTGGTCTGGCCCACGTGCAGGACGAACTCTCCCGATAGCGCCAGTCGTTCACGAAGGCTGGCGATCGCCCCCGGATCGACCGGCTCGAAAAAGCGGTCGTCGACCCCGGGCGGCGTGATCCGGATCCGGTCTGCCGGCAAACCGAGGACCGTCACGAGGTCCTGAAGGGTATGCCGGGATACCGTGAAGAGTAGGCGCGCCCGGCGAGGCAGGGTCGAGGCGACGAACTGGAAGGCGACGCGCTTCCAGGCAGGCCGCGTGGGGTCCACGACACGCAGAGGGATCAGGTCATGAAGCGTGATCACGTGCGGGGCACGGATCCCAGGCGGAACGTCGAGGTGGGGGAAATGGACGAGATCGCACCGTTCACGGGCGATCGCCCGCCCCATCGCCAGGTGTCCGCGGATGCTCATCGGGGGGGCATCCGGAACCGCCACCACGCGGACACCGGGCACCTCGAACCGCTCGGCCTGCACGGGGCTCATCCAGGCCACGACGTCGAGGCCCTGATCGCTCAGAGCAGGTAGCAAGCCTCGAATATAACGTCCGATGCCGGTATGGTCCTGGAGACGAGCGTCAAACCCTATCCGGATGGGCCACCTCCCGGAAGATGCGATCCCGGTACCAGCTGATCGTGCGAGCCAGGCCCTCGGCCAGGGGCACGACCGGCTCCCAGCGCAGCATCTCCCGGGCTCGCGTGATGTCCGGCCGGCGCTGCTTCGGATCGTCCTGGGGAAGTGGTCGGAACACGATCGGGACCTGGCTTCCCGTGAGGTCCCTGACGCGCTCGGCGAACTCGAGGACCGTCGTCTCGCAGGGGTTTCCAAGGTTGAACGGATCGCCCGAGGGCTGCGCCAGCACTGCTTCGAAGCCGGCCAGCAGGTCGTCCACGAACTGGAAGCTCCGGGTCTGGGATCCATCCCCGAAAACGGTGAGGGGTTCGTTCCGCAGAGCCTGGGCGATGAGCGTGGGGACGACGCGTCCATCGTCCAGCCGGTTGCGAGGCCCATAAGTATTGAAGATCCGGACGATACGGGTGTCCACATCGAAAGAACGGCGGTAGGCCATCGTGAGGGCCTCGGCATAGCGCTTCGCCTCGTCATAGACCGAGCGCGGTCCGATGGGATTCACGTTCCCCCAGTACGATTCTCGCTGCGGGTGCTCGAGAGGATCCCCGTAAACCTCTGAAGTGGAAGCCAGCAGAAAAGTCGCTCCCCTGGCTCGGGCAAGGTCGAGCGCATGGCGAGTTCCTTCCGAACCGACCCGGAGCGTCTGGACGGGGAGTCTCAGGTAGTCGATGGGACTGGCCGGACTGGCGAGGTGCAAGACCCGATCAATCGCCCCCTCCACCTCGAAGGGCTCCGAGATGTCGATTCTCCTGAAATCGAGTCGCGGGTGCCCCTCGTGATGGGCGAGATTCGCGAGCGAGCCCGTACTCAGGTCATCGAGTGCCACGACCTCGTGGCCGCCGGCGAGCAGCCGGTCTATCCAGTGCGAGGCGATGAAACCGGCCCCTCCGGTGATGACGACACGCATGGTCAACCTCCGTGATCTAGCGGCCGACGCCGACCCAGCTCCATCCCGCGGTCTCGACGCGATCGCGATCGAGCGCATTGCGGGCATCCACCACCAGTCGCCCACGGCTGACGGCGGCCATCTCACGCCAGTCCAGGAGCCGATAGATTTCCCATTCCGTGACGAGAACCAGGGCGTCCGAACCTTCTGCAAGATCGACCGGATCGTCCGCGTAGACGACCTCGAGGCCTGGATGAAGCTCCCGGCACCGGGGCATGGCGACAGGATCGTGGACCCGGACCCGCGCCCCGAGCCGGATCAGACTCCGGGCGATATCCAGGGCAGGCGCATCGCGAAGATCGTCCGTCCCCGGCTTGAAAGCCAGGCCCATGACTCCGATGGTCCGGCCCTTGAGTACCTTCAGCCCCTCCTGGAGCTTGGTGACGATACGCTCGCGCTGGGCCCGATTGACGGCGACGGCGGCCTGCAGGATGTGCGGTTCGAGGTGATACTCCCGCTGGGTCGCCATCAGGGCACTGAGATCCTTGCCGAAGCACGACCCTCCCCAGCCCGCCCCAGCCTGCAGAAAGCGGTGCCCGATGCGGGGGTCCAGACCGATGCCTCGGGCGACCTCGAGAATGTCGGCGCCCACCTTCTCGCAGAGGCTGGACATCTCGTTGATGAACGAGATCTTGGTGGCAAGGAAGGCGTTGGCGGCGTACTTGATCAGCTCGGCCGACTGCAAGTCGGTCGTCACGAGCGGCACTCCGGTCATCTGGTCAGGACGCGGCAGGAAGGTCGGGGGCGTGAAGGTCTGCTCGAGAATGGGGGCATACATCTCGCGCAGCGTGGCGATCGCCCGGGGATCGCCGGAGCCCAGGACGATCCGGTCCGCATAGAAGGTATCGGCGATCGCCGATCCCTCGCGCAGGAACTCGGGATTGGATGCGACGACGAACCTCCCCGTCAGAGGGCCCGTCCCACCGCGGGGGCGATCGGCCGTTCGTGGCCCCACCCGGGCCAGCGAGCGCGCCCCCCCTTCCTCGACCAGCGCTTCGACCCAGTTTCCCGAACCGATGGGTACGGTGCTCTTGTTGACGATGACCCGGACCCGATCGTCGGACCTCTCGGCGATCGCCGCCCCGATGGCCAGGGCAACCTGCTCGACCGCCGAGAGATCCGGTTCACCTGAAGGCAGAGGCGGGGTTCCGACCGCGATGATGATGACCTCGGAATCCCCGAGAGCCTCATGAAGGTCGAGGGAGAAGCGCAGGTTACCGTTCGCCCGGACCAGGGCCAGCAGGGCCTCGAGATGGGGCTCGTAGATGGGAGATACCCCGCGCTCGAGCGAGG
>JBEIFE010000051.1:0-8560 GCA_040382575.1 Candidatus Sericytochromatia bacterium | reverse complement strand
GTCAGCGTGCCGTACCGGTAATTCGTGCCGTCAAAGGAAAGGTCCGAGAGCGGATCACGGTCCTGTGCCAGCGCCTGGTTCACGAGGGCCGTGACGGCCGAGAGGGCCTGGGGCGCGATTCCCGTGCCCGTCGGGTCGAACTGGATGGACGGGACGACCGAGAGGGTTTCGATCACCGGTTCGACCGCGAGGCCCAGGAGGCCCAGGATCGCGGCGATCGCCGTCGTCTCGGGCGTGATGAACAGGCCCTCCCGGGTCATGGACTGCCATTCCACGGGGGATCCGGTGGGATTGCGGCGGATGACCGTCCGCAACCGGGCGGCATCTTTCCCCGCGCTATTGTTCGAGAGGCCCTTCACGGCCTCGAGCAGGTAGACACCGGGAGCGGGAGCTCCCGACCGAAAGGAGAACGTGAAGCTGCCATCTGCCCCCGTGAGCGAGGTGGCCACCGTCCGGCTCGAGCCCGGGTCGATGACGCTCACGGTCGCGGCCCGTCCGACGTCTGCCACCGTGGCAAGGGTCGTGCGTGCGGGGGGGGGGAAGACGACCCGGCCCGAGAAGGCGGATACGACGGGGGAGCGAACGGCACACCCCGCGAGGATCAGTAGCGTTCCGACCATCTTGCGCATATGGACCGCATACCCGCTTGGTATGGTTGTCAACCCGGGGAACTGGACGCCCGCGCCTGCGCCGAGATTGGTTTGCTCGAGCGAGGACGGACGATACCGATATCGTCAAGGCTACCGGTCTGACCTGGCCGAGCACGACCGTGTCGAGGACGAAGATGTGCGCGGCGTCTAGTGCTTCGTGAGTGCCTGGATGATCGTGAAGCTGGACGTACTCTGGGTGCTGCCCCGGCTGGTCTGGATGCGGATCGTCCCCGTCGAGGCACTGGCCGGAACGGCGACGACGAGCATGAGCGGGGTCGCCAGGAGCACCTGGGCCTGGGCCCCGCCCAAGGTCACGGTATTGCCCGAGGAGACAGGACTGAATCCGCGTCCATCGATCTGCACCAGCGAGTTCGTCGTTCCCTGCGATGGCGTGAAGGACGAGATGGAGGGCAGGATGGCCGGTACCGATGCCACCGGGTCCAGATCCGCTTCCAGGTACGCGAGCAGGTCTGTCGACAGCTGGAGGGTCTCGGTGTCGGGGTGATCGGTGTAGACGGGCGTGGCGCGCAGGCTCGCGGGAGACATGCTGACGTTGACCTTGTTGATGGTGCTGGCCGGCATGACCTGCGTCGGATCGAGGGCTGACTGGATCGCGAGCGCTGTCGTCAGGGCGTTGATCACGTGGGGGCCGTCCGTGGTGTCGGCCGTCATGCTCGTCCAGCCACTCCCGGTCCAGCTGACGAAGGTCCGGAAGCGTGGCGCAGGCTGTCCGGGGCCCTGCGCCGAGAGGCCCCTGATGGCCTCTAGCAAGTAGACTCCACCGAACGCGGGGGTGAAGGTTCCGAGGTTCAACGAGAAAGCCCCCGTGGCATCCGTTCGGCCCGTGGCCACCGTCGAGTACCCCGACATCTCGATGAAGCTCACGGTGGTGGCCCCGACCATGTCAGACGCTATAGCCTGCACGGCCCGCTTGCTCGACCATTCGACGCGGCCGGACACGAGCACGGCCCTGACGGGACTTGGAGTCGGGGAAGGGGTCGGTGAAGGCGACCCGGATGGCGCGGGTGTCGGACCTGCAGGCGTACTCGTGGGGAGGGGAGTCGGTGAACTCAGCTCTCCGGGCCGGCTCGTGGTCTCCGGACCGGGACTGCCCTGGGGGATGGGCTTGTTCCCGGCGCCGGGCTTTCCGGCGCGATTTATCGGTACATCACAGCCCGACGTCATGGCTGCGAGCGTGGTGAACATGGCTATCAGGAGTCCCATGGTGTGTTTCATGCATGCATCTCGCGTGGTGATTGCCGCCAGCAATGCGGGTCCCCCGGACGACTGTCCGGGAGACCCGCGAGCGATTGATGGCACCGTGATCAGCTGCGATCGGCATCCTTGGCGGCGATCGCCCGGGCCGACTGGATCCAGCGATCGATCGTGCCGGTGCTCGGCGTGGTGCCGGTGAAGCGCTTGCTGAGATTGTTGGCGCTCCAGATCCGGTCGCTCAGGTTCCGGGCGTCCCGGCGGGCCAGGTCGCGCATCGAATCGACGCCGACGGCCTCGAGCAATTCAGCCTGCTGGGCGCCCACGCCGGGCACGCGCATCAGGTCAGCCGCCTGGGCCAGGCGAACGACGGTCGCCTGCGGGATACCCGTGCGGCGCACCACCGATTCGCGACCACTCTGGGTGCGGGTCGCGTCATAGAACTTGCGGACGGTGGCCAGACCTGCTTCCTTGAGTTTCGCCGCATAGGCGGGGCCCACGCCCTCGAGCTTGAGGATGCCCGCCGAGGCCTCGGCCTCGAGCAGTTCATTCGCTGACGCGGGGGTCGTGGCGGGTGCGGGGGATTGCAGGCCACAGGCGCCCAGGAGCATGACGAGGCTCAGGGAGAGGGCCATGGGAAAGAGCATGCGGATCATCGTTCCTCCGGGTGGTTTCGCCAGGATTAATCGTTGCTTAATCTTCTTTTAGGCAAAACAAGGAAGGAACTTGCGCAAAAAGATCGCCCGCGGGTTCTGGGTTGCTCAGCGCCCGAGGAGGCGACGGCTGTAGCGGGTGCTGCGGACGCCGCGGTTGGCCACGTAGATGGGCCCATGCAGATACGCCGAGAGGCCCTTCTGGAGATCGCCCCCGAACTGGTCGGTATACTCTCGCAGGATCCGGCAGCCGAAATCGAGGTTCGTGCGCGGATCGAACAGATCCTCACCGTGGCGGGCGTGGCCGCGTCTGACCTGCATGAGGCCGATCGCGTCCTTGCCGCTGCGCTCGCGAGGGTTGAAGGCGCTCTCGAGCTGGATCAGCCGGGCCACCAGCAGAGGGTCGAGGCGGTACTTGTGGGCCGTCTCGTGGATGAGCGGGGTGAACTGGGCGGCAGCGGAGGCGCCATGGCGCTGCGCGATGTAGCTGTGGACGGCATCGGTGGTCGCCGCGACGGCAGGCGTACCGAGGGTCGCGAGACCTACGAGCAAGCAGGGAATCCATCCCGATGAACGCATGACACCTCCCGTTCAGCCAACCATTGTACCATCCAGCCGCGATCCCGCCGCGGATGATCTTCTGGTTATCTGTTCTTTACCCTGCGTTGTGTCCTTCATCACCTGTGCGGTAGAGGCAGGCGTTCGCGGGCAGGTGATCGGAGAACCGATGCGGATCTTGCCATATGGTGATCCGGGCCCCCGTCCAGTGAGCCACTCCCTCGGTCCGGGCCTTGCCCTCGAGGATCCGCTCATCCGGATCCTTGAACCGGTAGTGGAAGTGGGACACGAGAGTCCAGGTCGAGGCCCCCTCGCGCCGGAGGAGGCTGGTGTGCGCCATGACCTCGCCTGTCCGGCCTAGCCCCGAGCGGGTCAGGCGATGGTGCCGGGCGATCGCCACCAGGAAGGCCGCCAGGCACCCCAGGAACGGAAACAGTGCCCCCAGCATCACCAGCAGGGCTCCTCCGCGAAGGCCCGGGGACAGCCAGGTCGAGAGCGGGGTGAAAACGATGAGCCCGGTCGCGAAAAGCGTGCCTCCGAGCATCCGCAAGAGCCGGATCGGCCATCTCACCGGTTCGAGCGTCCCGGCCAGGACGGGGACGCGGGGCGCTTCCGGCAGGTCCTGCAGCATCACGGCGGGCGGGGTCACGTGCGCCCGGCGCGGGGACAGTCGCTCGAGGCGCCGAGCCAGGTCCAGGTGGGCCTGGCTGCGCATCAGGGCCGGTATGAACAGCGCGACCAGCACGGTGCCATCCGCGAGATAGGCCAGGAGGGGGCCCAGGGGGCGGGTTGCCTGAGCCACCGGGAGCAGCACCAGCAGCCACGGGAGTGTTCCCGTGAAATGCTCGAGGTTCGCGGCCCGGAGTGCTCGCGAGGCGCCGCGCAGGTTCCAGCCGCACTCAGGACACCAAGGAAAAGAGCGGTGGGAGCTGGTGCGACAGGTCTGCAGCGGACCGCTGCAAACGGGGCAGGGCATGTCGGTGGTTTGACCCGGCGTGTCGGGCGTGGACGGCGTGTTCATCACCCTCGATCGTACCGCGTGGCGCGTGCCGCGGCCATCGGAGTGAGGGGGGTCCGGCATACGGGTATAGCGACCCAGACCTTACAACTGCTCGAATACGAGAGAGGGTGACACTTCATGAAGTTCAAGATGCCGGGACTGGCGGTGCAGATCCTCATCGCCCTGGCAGCAGGGGTGGTGCTCGGCGCCGTGGCTCCGGCGAATGCCCTGGCCCTCAAGCCCCTCGGCGATGCCTTCATCCGGCTCATCAAGCTGATCGTCGTCCCCCTGGTGCTCTCGACCGTCATCCTCGGCGTGGCCGGTGTGGGCGATCTCAAGCGAGTCGGAAAGCTCGGCGGGCTCTCGATCCTGTACTTCGAGCTCGTCACGACGGTTGCGATCGCCCTCGGTCTGGGCAGCGCGATCCTCCTCAAGCCCGGCGCCGGCGTGGCGCACGGCAACGGTGACGGGGCCATCGCCCAGGCCGCCCAGCAGGCGGCCACGGCTTCGCACGATTCCGTGCAGATGCTGCTTCACATCATCCCTACCAACATCTTCGAGAGCCTGGCGCAGGGCGAACTGTTGCCCATCCTTTGCTTCTCGGTGCTCTTCGGGGTCGCGCTCGCGGGAACCGGGGTGGCCGGGAAGCCCCTGCTGGACGTGCTCCATGCGGTGGCGGACACCATGTTCCGCCTGACCTCGATGATCATGCGCCTCGCGCCCTTCGGCGTGCTCGGTCTCGTATCGGCAACCGTCGGTAAGCACGGTCTGGGGGTTCTCGTCCCCCTCGGTAAGCTCGTCGGGACGCTGTACGGCACGATGGCCGTTTTCGTGGTGGGGGTGCTTGCCGTGATCGCGGTGGCATTCCGGATTCCCTTCGTGAAGATGGTCCGGATGCTCATGTCCGAACTGCTGCTGGCCTTCTCGACGGCCTCGAGCGAGGCTGTCCTGCCTCGCGTCATGGAGAAGCTCGAGCGTTTCGGCTGCCCGCGTAGCGTCGTCTCGTTCGTCATCCCCACCGGCTACACGTTCAACCTGGACGGGTCCAGCCTGTACCAGGGCCTGGCCGTCGTCTTCATCGCGCAGATGTACGATATTCACCTGTCGCTGGGGCAGTTGCTGAGCATCATGGCGGTCCTGATGCTGACCTCGAAGGGCATCGCGGCCGTGCCCGGGGCCTCCTTCGTGGTGCTCTCGACCACGCTCGCCTCGACCGGATTGCCCGTCGAGGGCCTCGCGCTCATCGCGGGTGTGGACCGCTTCATGGATATGGGCCGGACGGTGGTCAACGTGATCGGCAACAGCCTGGCAGCCTGCGTGATCAGCCGCCTGGACGGAGGCTTCGACGATAAGTTGGCCTCGAGCGTCCTCGTGGGCCCCATTCCCAGGGGAACGGGGACCCTCCAGGGCACGGGGCCCCTGGCCTGATCGCCTGGTGAGCCGCGTCGCGCCTTGATTCTCCGGGCATCCCCGTGGGAACATGCATGACATAACGGACCCGCGGCTCGCTGGACAGGAGTTTTCCGCCATGACGTCGAACACACCGTCCTCGCACCCCCTTTACATGCGCGAGCAGCAGATCGCGTTCGAGCAGGAGCATCTCTCACCACGAGCCGCTCAGGCTGCGACGAGCCGCGGACGCCTGCGCCCCGAGGCCCCGTGCGAGTGGCGCACGGAGTTCCAGCGCGATCGGGACCGGATCATCCACTGCAAGGCCTTCCGGCGTCTCAAGCACAAAACCCAGGTCTTCATCTCTCCCGACGGCGACCATTACCGGACCCGGATGACACATACGCTCGAGGTTGCCCAGGTGTCCCGGTCCATCGGGCGGGCGCTGCGTCTCAATGAGGACCTCATCGAGGCCATCTGCATGGGCCACGACCTGGGCCATCCGGCTTTCGGTCACACCGGGGAGCACGCCCTGGCGCGCGTCGTCCCGGGCGGCTTCCAGCACAACGCCCAGAGCCTGCGGGTGGTGGACGTCCTGATGGACCTCAACCTCACGGCTGAGGTGCGCGATGGCATCCGCTGGCATACGGGCGTCCAGGACCCGTTCACGCTCGAGGGCCAGATCGTCAAGATCGCGGACCGCGTGGCCTATCTGAACCACGACGTCGACGATGCGCTCCGGGCGGGCATCCTGCGTTTCGAGGAGCTGCCCGAGCGCTACCGTCGGCTGGGAGCGAATCACTCCCAGCGCATCGGAGCCATGATCAAGGACCTCATCCTGTATTCGCGGGACCAGGACAAGATCAAGATGTCCCCCGAGATGTGGGACATCCAGACCGAACTGCGTATCTTCATGTTCCAGCGCGTGTACCTGGGTTCCGAGGCCAAGTCCGAGGAGCACAAGGCCCGGCGTCTGGTGGCAGACCTCTTCAACCACTTCATGGAGCAGCCCGCGAAGATGCGAGAGGTCTGGGGCGACCGCTACGACGAGGCCAGCCATACCCAGCATGTCGTCGATTACGTGGCCGGCATGACCGATCGCTATGCCATCAAGGTCTTCGAGGAGATCTTCGTGCCCCGGCCCTGGACGATCTTCGGCAAGACGGCCACGCCTTCTGCAGCTTCGCATGACGACTAGGGGCGGTCTCGACCCCGTTGACCTTATCCGGGAGCGCGCCGACCTCGTCGAAGTGATCGGTGAGACCGTCGTCCTGCGGCGGGCGGGGCGCAACTACCTGGGCCTGTGTCCATTCCACGGCGAGAAGACACCGTCATTCAACGTGAACCCCGAGAAGCGGATCTTCCGCTGCTTCGGCTGCGGCGAGGGGGGAGACGTCTTCAGCTTCGTCATGAAGCAGCGAGGCGTCGGCTTCCGGGAGGCGCTCGTGGCCCTCGGTGAGCGCTACGGCATCCCGGTGGAATCATCCCCGGGCGAAGATGCGGTCGTCGATCTGCGGGCGCGCATCCGGCGAGCCAACGAGATCGCGACTGCGTACTACCGCGAGATGCTCCGGCACCCCGAGATCGGGCGCCCGGCGCGCGAGTACCTGGAGCGACGCGGTGTGCAGCCGGCCATGATCGACCGATTCTCGCTCGGCTTCGCCCCGCCCGGGTGGGATGGTCTGCGCAAGGTCCTCCGTGAGCAGCGCATCGAGGTCGAGGTGGCCGAAGAGGCCGGCCTCATCAAGCCTCGCAAGGGCGGAGAGGGCCATTATGACGCCTTTCGCAACCGACTCATGTTTCCCATCCAGGCCGAGGCCGGGTATGTCGTCGCCTTCGGGGCACGGGCCATCGAAGCCGGGGACGAACCCAAGTATCTCAATTCGCCGGATACGCCCCTCTACCAGAAGGGGCATCACCTGTACGGGCTGAACCTGGCGAAGGAAGCCATCAAGACGCGCGATCGCCTCATCCTGATGGAGGGCTATCTCGACGTCATCGCGGCCCATGAGGCGGGGTTCTTCGAGGCCGTTGGCGTCCTTGGAACGGCGCTCACGCCGCCCCAGGCCAAGCGCTTCCTGCGGTTCACGCGTCGCGTCTATGTCGGCTACGACTCCGACAGGGCAGGCCAGGCGGCAACCGAGCGGGGGATCGCCACCCTCGACGAGGTGGCGGGCACCAGCCAGCTCGATGTCCGCATCCTGAGAGTGCCTGCGGGCAAGGATCCGGACGAATTCATCCGGACCCACGGACCGGAGGCCTTCGAGGCCCTGGTTGGCAACGCCACGACCCTGCTGCAGCACCAGCTCGAGCAGGCGATCGCCGAGGGGGGATCGCTCGAGGATGCCGAATCGAAGGACCGGGCCGTCCAGGCCTGCAAGAAGGTCTTGCACCGGGTCTCGAGTCGGGTTCTCCGCGACGAACTCGTCGCCGATCTGGCTCGACGGCTCGGCGTCGCTCGTGACGCGCTCACGCTTGAAGTCGATCGGGACATCCGGCATCATGGGGCGCCGGTCCGTCGCCAGAGCCGTGTCGTTCCCACGTCAGGTCGCCGCGACGGTCACCGGCAGGCCGAGGAGGACCTCGTCGTCTTGATGGTCGAGGATGCCCGGGTCAGGTCCCTGGTCGGCGAGCGCCTGGTCGGGATTCCGCTGGCCGACGAACTCGGTCAGCGAATCCGGGAGCACGTGGAGACATGGTCCCCCGACCATGAGTCGGGATGGGAGGCGTTACTTCGGGATTTCCCCGGGGAACAAGAAACGAGGTTCATCTCGCGTCTGGCGTTCCGTGCGGATCTCGAGCGGTGGCCTGATCTCCAGGCGGCAGCTGCGTCGATCATCGACACGGTGGCCATCCACTTCTGGAACCAGGAACACGAGACCTGCAAGGCGCACCTCTCCGAGGCCATGAAGGCCGGAGCCAGCCAGGAGGAAATCGACGAACTCATGCGTCAGATTGCCCGAGCGCTGGCCTGTAAAGAAGACATAAAATCGCGCTCGGGTAGCGTGTTACCGACCCGGGGCCTCGACAGGTGAGGTACCGGAGCTCGGACAGGCCCGGAGGGTGAACGGGAGACCATGAAGTTGGCGAACAAGATG
>JBEIFE010000050.1:0-8591 GCA_040382575.1 Candidatus Sericytochromatia bacterium | reverse complement strand
TGGGTGGCCACGGCCACCCACCGTCAGGACCGCACGTTCTTTCCGCCGCCGGGCTACTGCCCGATCTGTCCAACCGAGGACGGGGGGTTCCCGACCGAAGTTCCTGCATCGAGTTACGAATTTGTCGTCTTCGAGAACAAGTTTCCCTCGTTCCGCATGCCGGCGCCCGAGCCGGCGGTCGATCCCGTCGAGCTTTGCCCGGTCATGCCGGCCACGGGCGTCTGCGAGGTGGTGCTCTATACTTCCCGGCACGAGGGCACGCTGCGCGATCGCCCCGTCCGCGAGATCGAGCGCCTGGTTCGCGTCTGGCAGGACCGCTATGCCGATCTGGGCTCGCGACCCGGCATCGATTACGTCTTCATCTTCGAAAACAAGGGCGACGCCATCGGCGTCACGTTGCCGCACCCGCACGGTCAGATCTACGCCTTCGACTTCATCCCGCCCCGTATCGCCCGCGAGGTCGAGAGCGAGGAGCAGCACCATGCCATCACCGGCTCCTGCCTCCACTGCGACCTGATCGCCATGGAACTCCGGGACGGGCGCCGCATCGTCGCCGAGAACGACCACTTCCTGGCCGTCGTCCCCTTCTACGCGCGCTATCCCTACGAGGTCCACGTTTACCCGAAGGCTCACCACGCCAGCATCCTGGGATTCCGCGCGGCCGAGCGGCTCGATCTCGCGCGCATCCTGAAGACCGTCATGATCAAGTTCGACGGCCTCTTCGGCTTCTCGCTCCCCTACATGATGGTCATGCACCAGGCGCCCACCGACGGCCTCGATCGCCCGGGCAGCCACTTCCACGTCGAGTTCTACCCGCCCAACCGCACGGCGACCAAGCTCAAGTTCCTGGCCGGCTGCGAGTCGGGAGCCGGGACGTTCGTCAACGACACGCTCCCCGAGGAGAAGGCGGCCGAACTCCGCGCCATTCCGTTCGAACTCGACTGAGCGGGATCTCTCGTCCAGCCTGACCTCGCCGGGACCGGCGGCGTACGGCAAGATCGTGCCCGGGATCGGTTTCCCGGGAGGTTTCTCGCATGCGCAAGTCCAGGTGGTGGCCCGTGGTCGCATCCGCGTTCGTGCTGACGTCCTGTGCCCAGGCCCTGCAAGGCAAGGTAGAGGCAGCCGTCGATCCGGCGCTGGGCCCCCAGACCCTCGCCTTCCAGAGCGGGATCTATCAGAGCCGGGGCGAGGCCCTGCCCCTCCGTGACGAGGACCTGATCCGGGTCGGCGTCTCCGAGGGACTCGTCCTCTACCGGCTGCGCGGGGGTGGAGGTGGGGCCTTCGCCGACGTGCTCTACGTGAAGAGCGCCCGCGGCGGCTTCCAGGCGCTCGTCCGCATCCAGTGACGCACTGGACGCCAGGGGCCGGGGCGCCGTACGATCGAAAATCGCATCCACCGACCCCCACGAGGAAAATGCCCCATGGCTCCTGGCGATCGCCTCCCGCGCACCGGTCTCCTGCTCGTCAACCTGGGCACCCCGGATGCCCCCCGTGCCCCCGAGGTGCGGCGCTACCTGAAGCAGTTCCTGCATGACCCGCGAGTCATCGACATCCCGGCGATCGCCCGGTTGCTCCTCGTCAACGGCGTCATCCTGCCCTTCCGGCCGCGCAAGAGCGCGGAAGCCTACCACACCATCTGGACCGAGCAGGGCTCTCCGCTCCTGCTGCACGGTCAGGCGCTGGCGCGGGCCATGCAGGATCGTCTCGGCCCCGACGTCCCCGTCCGGCTCGCCATGCGGTACGGGAATCCTGGCATCGAGCCCGTGCTGGAGGAGATGCGGCGGCTCGGCGTCGACCGTCTGGTCGTCTGTCCGCTCTACCCCCAGTACGCCTCGAGCTCGACGGGATCCAGCCTCGAGGAGGTCTTCCGCGTCGTCGGCAAGGCCTGGAACGTTCCGGCCATCTCGGTCGTCGAGCCTTTCTATGATCACCCGGCCTTCATCCGGGCTCTGGCCGATTCGGCCCGTCCGCACCTCGAGCGCTTCGGGGCCGACCACCTGCTCCTGAGTTACCACGGTTTGCCCGTCCGGCAGGTCCAGAAAAGCGACGACACCGGCAGCCACTGCCAGATCGCCTCGGGCTGTTGCGACCGCATCACCGAGGCCAACCGGGCCTGCTATCGAGCGCACAGCTTCGCGACTTCGCGGGGGCTGCTGGCGGCGCTGGGCTGGGATCCCGCCCGTTCCACCACCTCGTTCCAGTCGCGCCTCGGTCGGACGCCCTGGATTCCTCCCTACACCGACGTCATCCTGCCGGAGCTCGTGAAATCGGGCGTCCGGCGCCTGGCCGTCATGACGCCGTCGTTCGTGGCCGACTGTCTCGAGACTCTCGAAGAGGTCGGTATCCGGGCGCGCGAAGATTTCCTGGCGGCCGGCGGCGAGGATCTCGTGCAGATCCCTTGCCTGAACTCGGACCCGGTCTGGGTGGAGGCGCTCCACGAGATCATCGGCCCCCATCTGGGGTCCGGTGCACGCGAGGCCCTGACGACCTGCTGAGGGGTACCAGGGCCTCGTGAGGCCGCTCGATCACGGGGGCTGATGGTCGTAAGCGTCAGCTCCCGAGGCCCAGCCGCAGGAACCAGGCCTCGTAGGGAAGACCGTTTGGATCGGTCGAGACCCCGATCTTGCCATCCTGGCTCGCCAGATTGAGGCCCTGACGGCCTCCGCGGAAGCCCAGCTCGATCACGGACTCCCCGAAGTTGAAGTGCAGGCCCGTCTCGTAGACGTCGGCCTGCCGGTTCAGACCGTAGAAGCCCCGGGCGTACACGTTCATGTTGTGCCAGTCGAGGACGCGGTAGCGTAAACCGATCGCAGGGCCCGAGGCCAGGTTGAGGCCCATCCGTGAATCCGGAGCCATGGCCAGACCCGCGTTGAGACCCCAGCCCAGGCTCACGACCGTGCGGCCACCCAGGTCGAGCAGGGGCTGGAGGCCGGGACCCTGCGTCTGGATCCCGATGACGTTGTAGCCCGCCATGACCGATGCGAGCGAGCTCACGAGCGGGAACGGTCGGCCGGCATCCGCACCCGAGACCGTGGGGAGACCCAGGTACTGACGGCTCAGCCAGGCGCCGCCCACCCGCACGTCGAGTAGGAAGCGACGGTCCCAGTGAGTCCAGCCGGCCAGTTCGCCGCCCACACTTTCCTGTCCGCCCACCGAGCAGATGCCCAGCTCCCCGAGCAGGTGGCGCGAGCTCATGAGGTCCTGGTAATCCGGGTCGCGGGTCCGGAGGTAGACGTCGAGTTCCTCGCTCGAGGGTGTCAGGTCCCGGGCCAGGGCCGGCGCCGCCTGCGCGACGAGGACGACAAGCGCGAGGGCCAGGTGAGAGCGATGCAACGAGGGCCAGGAGATCATCGGGCCACCTCCACGAGCTGGGTCCGGAACCGTTCGGTGACCTGGGTCATCAGGCGCTGGCGACGCGCCTCGCTCTCCTCGCGCATCCGGCGCGCGGCATCCGACGTCCGCGGGTCCGCTGGCCCTCTGAGGCGCGTGAAGGCCGTCCCGGGCACGATGCTCGAGGTCGCGTCGTAACCGTCCATCCAGGTCACGCGGAAGGGATACTGCCACGTCTCGGACTGGACCCCGATCCGCGTGAGGCCATCCGTCTCCCAGCTGATCCGGAGGGCCAGCGGAAAGACCGAGGGCGAGGCGATCGCCATGGGGTCGGCATAATCCGGCATCTGGCGCGATCCCAGCCATACGACCCCGCCCTCTTGCTGGATGATGCGCGAGGTGGTCACGCCGGCATCCTGGTCATTCAGGTCCGCCAGCGTCTTGGTCGCCGCGGCCCGGAGGGTTTCGTCCGGCACGGCCCGGAACAGGTCCGGGTTGCGGGGGGCCCCCTCGCGCCAGTCTCCTGAGATCAGGCGCCAGGGTACCACCAGCGCGCAGCCGCCCATCGACACGACAAGGGGGATGAGGGCCAGAAGGGCGAGACTCCGGTTCCGGAGGACGGGCTGTGACATGCGGGCACGCTCCTTGCAACGAGTTCGCATCATCTTACCCCTCGCCGTCCCCGGTCGAACGTGATCCGGGAAACACGGCACGAGATTCCCCCGGTTCGAAACGGTGGCGGAGGCCCTCGAAAACGATCTCCTTCGGGCGCGGACCGAGGTTGATCCCGATCAGGGCCGTCTCTTCAAGGGAGGTCCGCGAGAAGGCGACGAAGCGGTCCGTGCTGGACGCTTCCAGCCAGCTCAGGTCGCCCCGGCACAGGCTCGGGTGAGTACGGCGCAGTCCGAGCCAGTGACGATAACGCGCGTATACCTGACGGTTCCAGCGGCGGGGTTCCCAGGGAACGGGGCCTCGGGCCTCGGCCGGGCTCGCAGCCTTCAGCCCCATCTCGTCGCCCTGGTAGACCAGCGGCGTACCCGGAAGGCCGACCAGGCAGGCCAGGGCGGCCTCCAGGTCCGGCAAGGTGCGGGCGTGGCGGCCCCAGACTCGATCCGTGTCGTGGTTTCCGAGCAGGTTGAGGCAGGTCGGCCATGAGCGACGCGGGTACAGGTCCGAGAGCAGGCGGGCACGCCGCGCGAAGGCCTCGGCGCTGGTCTCGCCGGACAGGAAGTCCAGCACCGTCCGGCGACCCGGAAAGTTCAGGATCCCGTCGTAGCGACCGCTCCAGAGCGCGTCAGGCGCCCATTCCCACTCTTCGCCGATGATCACGGCATCGGGGGACAGCGACCGGGACTTCTCCCGCAAGCGGTGTATGAATCGCTCCGAGAGGTGCTGGGCGGCATCCAGGCGCCAGCCATCGACCGGCCCCCAGACGTCCAGCGTCGCCAGCAGCGCTTCCTGGACTGCCGGATCTTCCGTGTCCAGGCGAGGCATCACGTCCCAGCCCATCCAGGTCTCGACGCGGTCCGGCGCGCGGTAGCGATAGTAGGGGCGTGTACCCTCGAAGCCCGTCCACCACCGATTTTCCCACGAGGTATGGGCGAAGACCCCGTCCAGCAAGAGGCGCATGCCTCGCCGGGCCAGCTCCTGACGCAGGGCATGGTAGTCCTCGAAGGTGCCCAGGTCAGGATCGAGGTCCGCGTGGTCGTCGGCATCGTAGCGATGCGACGAGCGGCTGCGGTACAGCGGCGAGAGCAGGAGCACGTTGACTCCCAGCTGCTGGATGTGATCCAGAGCTTCCATGAGGCCGCGAAGGTCGCCTCCCAGGAACGCTCGCTCGTGCGAGCGCACTCCGGTGAGTAGCCTGGCGTCGTGCGTGTGATGCGCGGCCGTCCCCCGGAAGGAGGGACGGCCCTGGAGGGGAGGAGAGGCGGAGGCCCGGCGTAACCGATCGAGGAAGACGTGGTAAACCACGGCCTCTTCCCAGTCGGGGAGCCGGACCTCCGTCACGGAGCGAGCGTTCAGGCCCGAGACTTCCCGGAGGTGAGCTTCGCAACGAGCTCCTTGAGTGCCCCGAGGTCGATCGCCTTGCGCATGTAGAACGTGTTCGGCCCGAGCAGGTCCGTCACGTCATCGCCACGCTCGGCCGTGATGAAGATGATGGGCAGCTTGGCCGTGCCGGGATTGGCGCGCAGGCGCGCGTACACCTGCCGGCCCGTCAGCCCGGGCAACATCACGTCGAGGATGATGACGTCGAAACGGTTGGCGATCGCCGTATCCAGGCCCGTCTGTCCGTGGTCCGCCGTGCAGACGACATATCCCTCTTCGTGAAGGACTTCCTCGAAGAAGTCGACCACGTCGGGATGATCATCGATGATGAGAACATTCTTGCTCATGACACCTCCTGATGGTCATCGTAACGAGTTCGGTCGGCACCTGACAAGGGTGGCAGGGGTCCCGTCCCTGCCCGGATGCTTTCCAGATGCTCCAGAACCGTCTGCTCGAGGGCTACCAGCTTGAAGTGAAGGTTTTCGAGTTCGTCAGCGCGCTCGACGGGGCCGAGGCGAACCAGCCTGTGGCGGAGTGAGACCAGCCATGCACGCGTCTCATCCACCCCGTCGGCGAGCGACGCGCTTGCGGTCAGGGCCATCCTTTTCCGGTTCTCGATGGCCAGTTGCTGCTCGACCTGGCTTGTGCTGGTCGATTCAGCTTCCTCGTTCGACAGGGCCAGGTCCAGGTATAGGGCGCCGGTCCAGAGCAACTCGCGCAGGTCAGCCGGTCTGTCTGGACGCGGTGTATCGAGCCGGACGATCCCCAGATCGCGCTCGAAGGTGCCAAGGGGCAACGAGACGGGATCCTTCCATGCCGCCCCTGGTTTTCCGACCTGGACCCATCCCGTCGAGGCAGGAGCATCCAGGACGATCTCGCCCCGAGCTGATCCACTCTCGGCCACCAGAAATGCGAGGAGGCTTTTCGCGACCTGCTCCGAGGTCGAGACGTCCGTCAGCGCTGCCACCATGGGACCCAGGCTCGAGACCTGTCCTGGGGCAGGGCTCGAAACATGTCTCGCGAACGCTCGCCACCAGCGGGGAATCCATGTCAACCTGGCTAGCAGGGCATCCGTGTCCATGCCCAACAGATTAGGCGGACTGATGGGCCATGGCAAGCCACCATGTGGCATTCGAGCGAGGGGGCATAGGTGCATCAGGACAGGGCCCGGTGGGAAGCCGCGATGGTCGATCGTGCGATCCTGTCGGGTGATCTCCCCGTTCTGCTCCGTCACGTTCTGGAACGGTTCGGAGCCCCTTTCGGTGGGGTCTACGCATACCGGGAGGAGGGCCTGTTCCGTCAGGCCGTGTCGGGACCCGAGGCCGCTTCCCTGCCTCCATCTCTTGCCCCGGAGTTTCTGAGTCCCCCGTGGCCGTGTGACCGGGGCTGGTCTCTGATGCATCGAGGGCGTCCGGTCGGGCATCTGGTCCTGGGAGGAGGGGCCGTTCGCGTCCCGGCGCGGGTCCGCCCGGAGGTCGAACTGACCCGCCTGGCGGCCTGTCTGGAACGGCTGAACCTGAAAGAGCGCCGACAGAGGTTCGAGGTGCTACGTGCGCGAGCACGAGAGATGAGCGAGAGTCAGGTCCGCAGCCACGCCGTGGTGTCGCATCAGCTCAAGACTCCCCTGCAACTGGGGCAGAGTCTGATCTCGGATGCCCTCGCCCATGTGCAGGACCACGAGCGGGTGGGGCGGCGTCTCGACACCCTCTTCGAGTCTTTGCGACGCTTTCATCGCTCCATGGTGGCCCTCTTCGATCGCCACGGGATCCATCTCGAACGGCACCGGCCTCAGCCGGTCCCGGTGAATCTGCTCTCGATGGGTGAGCAATTGGTGAAGGAACTCGAACCGGCACTCCGACGCCGTCGTCTCACCTGCTCGCTCGAGATCGGTCCGGACCTGTGGGCGATCGCCGATCCGCTGCGGCTGGAAATCGTCCTCGAAAATCTGCTCGGCAACGCGATCAAGGCGGCGCCGCGGGAAACGGGCATCGCGCTCTCGGCCGATGCCACGGATGGCCAGGTCCGGTTCCGGGTGGCCAACCCCGGCGGACCCATTCCCCCCGGGAGACTGGGACAGCTATTCAGACCGCAGTCACCGAATCCGGAGGATCCCACCAGCACCGGCCTGGGGCTCTCCTTGAGTCGCGATTACCTCCACCAGATGGGTGGAGGTATCTCGCTCATCGCCCACGAGCAGGGCGAGGTCGTTTTCGAAGGCTGGCTCGGACGCGCGTGACGTGCGTCCGAGTGCGAGACTCCGGGCTAGTTGCCCGTCGCCATCGGGATCATCAGGTTCGACTTGCGGGCACGCAGCACCGAGATGTTCGGGATCGAGACTCCGGTGAAGCCACCCAGGCCGACCGTGACGGTGTAGGTATCCGGTTCGAGGCCTCCCAGGGTGAACTGGCCCCAGCGGTCCGTACGCGTGCGGAACAGGTAGCCCGTGCGCCCAGCCTGGGCCGTGACGAGGGCCTCTCGCAGACCTTGACGGTTCGCGGTCGCGAAGACGACGCCCCCGATACGACCGCGCCAGAAGAGATTGACCACGAAGTTGAACGTCGGGACGACGAGGATGTGCTCGACCAGCAGGTTGCCGTTGCCCATCACGACCCCGCGCACCATGACCTTGTGGTTCAGGAAATTGGCGATGCGGCGATCGCGCTTGCCATCCTGGCCGAGCATCTGGATGGGCGTGCGAGCCGCGTCCAGCGCCAGCAGATACTGGCCATCGGTGGTGGAACGCACGATGCCGATGCGCGTCAGGCGCCGGGGTGCGAACACGCCGCTGCCCCCTGCGATCGAGGGACCCAACTGCTCGATGCGCGTTCCGGCCACCACGGATTGCCCAAGGGCGGCCGCAGCCTCGTCGACGGCCTCGGTCGGCAGGGTCTCGTCCCGGTTGAGGTCGGCCACCATGGCGAGCATCCGGTCTGACGTATCGGTCGCTTCGATGGCGCTGGACGAGGTCTCGGTGAGCCGCGACGGGGGCGTGGCGGTCGAACCACAGGCCACGACGGCCAGGGCCAGCAGCCCGCCGGTCAGACGGGTGACCCATTCACGACGGAAAGACATGGCGATCTCCTGTTCCACCTCGTCAAGGGTAAATCGAGGTTAATTTCAGGATAACTCCAGCGACAAGAGATGACAAGAAGACGAGGCCACCCGTTCCGGGTGGCCTCGCGACAGGAGCGGGTCAGATGACTGCTCAGGCG
>JBEIFE010000049.1:0-8649 GCA_040382575.1 Candidatus Sericytochromatia bacterium | reverse complement strand
ATATTCCGGAGGTTGCGCTCCGACGAACCGGGGCGCCAGAAAATTGCTCTCGAGATGAGCACCGCCGATGCGGGCCCCCCCGGCGCCCGGTCCTCTCATGCGCGAGGCGATAGCCGCCAGGACGCGGGCAAGGTCTTCCGCCGGGCAGGCCAGCGTGGTGGGGAGCCAGGTCGTGACGCCATGACGGACCAGAAAATGCGAGACGGTATCGAGCGCCTCCGACGAGGCTTCCATCACGTCCCTGCCCAGGGCTCCGTGCATGTGGGTCTCGACGAGTCCGGGGGCCAGCCATCCGCTGTCCGGAAGCGTCAGCACGTCGTCGGCACCCTGCGGCACGCGACCGATCGAGGCGATTCGCCCACCCCGGATCTCGAGTCCGGTCCGCACGAGGCCATCAGGCAGGACGAGTGTGGCGCCCTCGATCCATCCATCAAGATGGTCCATCACGTGAGGTCCTCGATGGCGATCTCGATGGTCCAGCGGCGAGTTTCGCCGGGTTCGAGCCACCAGGCCGTGCCGGTTTTCGTAACCGCCTCGTCGAGACCGTCCACGCCACCCCAGCCCGGTTCGATCCCGATGTTGGCATAGGGAGCTGCTCCAGGTACTCCGGTCCAGCCCCCCTGGTTGATCCAGAGGCCAAGGTGAGGTAACTCGTCCGGGTTCCACCGGATCACGAGACGTGACCGTGAACCGGGATGTTCGAGAGCCACCTGTCCGGTTGCCGGGGATTTGCCCCAGACCTTGAGCGCAACTCCTGCATCGGGGTCGAGCGTGGAAAGGTCGTACGGGCCCACCCGTGGCCAGGTGAAGGCTGTATCAGGTGACACGAGGCCGGGAACGGTCCCCCCCGAGACCCGGACCTCGAAATCGGGGCTGATCACGACTCGCGTACCGTTTTCGATGGCGAAGAGCGGATGCAGGCAATAGACCGTAGGCATCCGCGTCGCGAGGCGAGAGGTCAGGCCATACTCGAGACGCACCACGGGAGCGTCTTCGGAAAGCGTGATGCGCCGCCGGATCTCGACGGGGAAGCGTTCACCGTATGCAACCATCTCGGCCGAGGATCCAGACTCGTGCTGGACCTCCCAGGGCAACGCCCACCACTCACCGTGGTCGGGTACCCGATATCCGGGATATCCCGGAATGTCACCGGGCGACACACCAGGAAAGCACTCGTCGATCCCGCCTGAATCGTGGGATGCGACGTAAGAAGCCTCGACGTCCGGTGGGGCGATCCTCAGGACTGGACTGGTCCAGAGCCACTCACGCTGACGCAGTCGATCGAACAGCGAACGGATCTTGCCGCCCGCAACGGGTATCAGGGTCACGGAGAGCGCACGAGACGTCAGTGTTCGCGCGCCAGCTTCCTGACCGTCAGGCGTCGCCGTCGTCACCGATCGAACCGACGGGGCAGCCTTCCAGGGCCTCACGGCATTGTTCTTCTTCATCTGACGATGCCGGCTGCCGGTACATCACGTCGTGGCTGCCATCATCGGCGAGCTTGAAATTGGACGGTGCAGCGGCCTCGCAGGCTCCGCACACGATGCAGGTCATGTCGACGTAGTACTTGCCGGGAACGTTGTCGGCGAACTTCTGAGACTTGTCGGCCACGAGCGAGAATCCTTCCAGGGACGGTATCCATCGGGCAGGCCGTCCAGGCCTGAGGGTCCGACTTTCCATCATACACCATGCCGCGACGCCGAGAGGCCTCGGTGATACACTTGGGGGGTACCCCGTGCGACCGGAGGCCCTGCTCGATGAAGGCTGTAGACCTCGATCCCTTGCTCACCCAGCTCGTGTCCTGGCGGCGCGACCTGCACCGACATCCGGAGCTGGGTTTCGAAGAGTTCCGGACGCGTGACGTCATCCTGGAGGCATTGCGGGACCTGGGCCTCGAGCCGCATGTCCGCTGCGGGACGGGGGTCGTCGCGGTCATCGAGGGGGCCGAGGACGGGCCGACCCTGCTCATCAGGGCCGACATGGACGCGCTACCCGTCACGGAACTTTCGAGGCACGAGTACGTCTCCGTGCATCCGGGCAAGATGCATGCCTGCGGTCACGATGCCCATGTGTCCACGTTGCTTGGTCTGGCTCGCACGCTCGTGGCCAATCGCCAGCGCTTCCGAGGGCGCGTCAAGCTCGTCTTCCAGCCGGCCGAGGAAGGCCCGGGCGGTGCACTGCCGCTCATCGAGGACGGTGTCCTGCAAGAACCGACCGTCGATGCGGCCGTGGGGTTGCACGTCTGGAACCACCTGCCCGTCGGCACGGTCGGTGTCCGATCCGGTGCGTTCATGGCCACCACTGACGAGTTCCGCATCCGCATCACCGGTCAGGGCGGACATGGTGCACTCCCCCATCTGGCCGTGGATGCCATCGCCGTGGCTGGGCAACTGATCCCGGCGCTCCAGACCATCGTCTCTCGCAACGTCTCCCCCCTTGCTTCGGCCGTTGTCACGCTGGGGACCATCCACGGCGGGGAACGCCACAATGTCATCGCCCACGAGGTCACGATCACGGGTACGGCGCGCAGTTTCGCGCCAGAGGTGGCCGAGTTGCTCCCTCGTCGCATGACCGAGATTGCCGAGGGGGTGGGACGGGCCATGGGGGCTCACATCGAGGTCGATTACCGCCGCGTGTATCCGGCCACCGTGAACGATCCGGCCATGACCGACCTGGTTCGTCACGCGGCTGGCCGCGTGGTCGGTCCCGAGCGCGTCATCGAGGTCGAACCCACGATGGGCGGGGAGGACATGGCGTATTTCCTCCAGCATGTGCCGGGCTGTTACTTCTTCGTCGGGACGGCCAATCCGGAGCGCGGACTGGACCGTCCCCATCACCATCCCGAGTTCGATATCGACGAGCGCGGGATGGCGGTCGGGGTCCAGGTCTTCTGGGAGACCGTACAGGCTTACCTGGGCACGGCCTCCTGAGGGTCACCTTGCCGGCTGGACCAGGCGAGCGACCTCACCCGGTTCCGGAAACCGCTTGGCGGCGGACTTGCTGAAGATGAGATGATCGTTCACCCGGACGTCGAACTGACCACGGGACCCAGGCGTCACTCGGACCTCGGTTCCCGTCTTTTCCTGGATCTCGGCGGCCACCCTGGTCGCCTGCGGCAGGTAGTTTCAGATCTGGCAGTAGAGGATCTCGGCTTGCATCGAAGCACTCCCTTCTTGGACGGGCCGCTTGCGGCCATTCACCATCATCGCACGGCCACGAGGTGGGTACCATGGGTCACGATGGTCCTGTGATGTCTCCTGACGTGGGCCCTCCGGATCGGATGGCATTCCTTCGCGCAGCGACCGAGCGAGGCTTTTCCCGGGTGGCCTTCGGTCCCGTTTCTCCGTCAGATCGGGTCCGGCTGATCGAGACCTGGCTCGCCGATGGCCACCATGCTTCGATGTCCTGGATGGAGCGTCACGTCGAGCTGAGGCTCGATCCCCGACGCTTGGTTCCCGAGGCCCGCACACTGATTTCCCTCTGGATGGATTATCCATCGGAGTCGAACCTGGACCCGGTTACTTCCGGTCCTGATGCTCCGAAAGGTCGTTTTGCCCGCTATGCGCTCGGTGAAGACTACCACCAGGTCATCCGGCAGAAGCTCCGGGATCTGGCGCGATGGTCGGGTGATCCGCTCGCCCGGGCCTGCGTCGATACGGCTCCGGTTCTCGAGCGTGCTGCAGCCGAACAGGCCGGACTCGGATGGATTGGCAAGAACGGTTGTCTGATCGTGCCAGGTCGGGGATCTTACGGCTTTCTCGCCGAATTGTTCACGAGCTTCGCCTACGCGATCGACCCGGGGCCCCATCCTGACCGTTGCGGCACTTGCACACGGTGTCACGTGGCCTGTCCGACAGGTGCTTTCGTGTCCCCTGGCGTCATCGATAGCCGTCGATGCATCGCTTACTGGACCATCGAGCATCGGGGGGAGATTCCCGAGGCCGTGCGTCCCTGGCTGGGAGACTGGGTGTTCGGATGCGATCTCTGCCAGGAGGCATGTCCCTGGAATCGCTTCGCACCGGGTGCTTCCGAGCCCCGACTGCAGGCCCGACCCGGAGCCTCCCGGGTCGACCTCGAAGACCTGCTTTTTCTGGACGACGCCGGCTTCGAGCGTCGGTATGGCGATACGGCCGTCCGGCGGACCCGACGACAGGGCCTTTCTCGGAATGCGGCGATCGCCCTCGGTAATGTCGGCGATGAGCGTTCCCTGCCTGCTCTGGAGCGCGCGATGGTGGTCGAGTCCGACGAGATCGTGCGCGAGGCGTGTGACTGGGCGATGCGGCGGATCCGCCAACGGCACGAACCCTCCCGTCGAGGGTGATAAACTTGAATTCGAGGTTCTGATGTCCGATGCCACCCTTGCACCCGTCCCCCCTCGCTCGACCGTTTACGGGCCCGTACGCTCGTGGCGCGTGGGCATGTCTCTCGGTATCGACGTCCTGTTCGAGTCCAGCGTCTGCTCCTTCCGCTGCATCTACTGTCAGCTGGGTCAGATCGAGACGCCCACCCGTCAGCGGTCCGTCTGGGTATCCACGGAAAGGGTCCTGCAGGATCTCGCTCTCCATGACTGGCAATCTGCCGACATCATCACTTTCTCGGGGAGCGGTGAGCCCACTCTGGCGCTGAACCTGGGTGACATCATGCGTGGCGTGCGAGAACTCACGGGCAAACCCATCCTGGTTCTCACGAACGCGACGACCCTCGAAGACCCCGCCGTCCGTGCCGATCTCGCGCTGGCCGACCGCGTGTACGCGAAACTGGATGCTGCCACCGAGGAAGCCTTCCAGCGCATCGATCGTCCGGTCGAGGGAGTCACGCTGGAAACCGTGGTGGCCGGTCTGGAGTCATTCCGGGCCGAATATCGGGGGATGCTCGGAATCCAGACCATGTTCATGCCGGCCAATCGAGGTGAACTGGAAGCCCTCGTTCACATCTACGAACGGGTCCAGCCGGAAGAAATTCAGCTGAATACTCCGACTCGGCCCGTCCCGAGACGTTGGTTTCTCGATGCGCGGGGTAATTATGAGGAGGCTCCTTTTCCTGCCGTGCCTTTGCGGCATCTGCAGCGAGACGAGGCCACGGAAATCGAAGAGATCCTGCGAGCCCGGACCGGGCTCCGGGTCATCTCGGTCTTTCGTCCCGACGACCGTCAGGAGGATCGGTGAACTTACCCGAAGAGATCTCGCTCGACCCGATCGTGGCCGACCTGCGTGACGCCGATCCGGCGGTCAGAGCCCAGGCAGCCACCATCCTGGGACTTGCGCGCAACCCCATGGTCGTCGAGTACCTGATGCAGGTCCTGGCCTTCGACACGGACCTGCACGTCAAGCGGTCCGTGGCGATCGCCCTGGGTAATATCGGGCACACCAGTGGCATCCAGCCCCTCTTGCTGGCCATCCAGTCCTCGGACCCCGAACTGCGCACCTTCGCTGCCGAGGCGCTGGGCAAGATTCCCTCGCCCGATGTCGTGGAGTTGCTCATCATCGCTCTCCAGGGTGATGTGCGCATCAAGATCGGGGCGCTCGAGGCTCTGGGGCGTATCGGTGATGCGCGTGCGATTCCCCACATCCAGAAACTGGGCCCCCAGGTCCATGCAGAACTCGATACCGTGCGATGCATGGCCCTTGCAAAACTCGGGGTAGGGGGAACGGCGGAACTGGAGATCATCGGTCGCCGCATGGCCGGTTTGACGGCCCACGGGAGAAGCATCGCCCTGGATGCCCTCGTGGCTCTCGGGGCGGATGCCTGGACCCACATCGCGACCTGTCTCGACGACGAGGATCCCATCGTCAGAGCACAGGCTGCCCGCCTCCTCGGGTCCCTGCAGGGTCCGGAGTCCTTGCCTCGGCTGATGCGGGTGCTCGAGGATTCCGACCCGATGGTCAGAGCCTCGGCACTCGAGGGGATCGCCTTTCATGGTTCAGAACGGGCTCGAGAGGGTCTTAGAACCATCATGGCGCGCGTGGACGAGGGAGATCCGATCCGTCCCGAGGTTGAAGAGGTTCTCTCGCGTCTGGCTCTGGCGACAGCGGCCGACACGGACCTTGGCTCGTTCGACCCGGTCGAGTGACCACTTGATCAGCATAACGGTGAGAGGGCCGACGCAACAAGCGTCGGCCCTCTCACCGTTCCGGAGACATCAGTCGGTAGGCAGGTCGCCATCCGTCCGTCGGAAGTCCTGGGCCCACTGAGTGAACCAGGCTGCTGGTCCCTTGGGAAGTCTCGATTCTTCGAGGCAGACGACCTCCAGACCCGTCTCGTTGGAGATCGTGGACCGGATCTCCTCGGACCGTGTCCGGGAACGTCCCTGGGAGATGTAGATACGGTCGATGCGCTTGCCCTTCTGGTATTCCGGCAAGACCTCCACGAGGTTACCGGGGAGCACCTTCACGGACAGGATGAAGTCCCGCTCGCGGAAGAAGTCTTCCAGTTGCTGCGAGACCAGTCGCTCGAGCGATTCCGAGACGACCCCGCGCCCCTGTTGATCCGTCTCGGCATGGAAGAGGACGATCTCGACATAATCGGGACCGTGGGCCTTGAGCAGGTAACTGATCAGGGTGACGAGCCTCTGGGGATGGGCCCCCGAGGTACAGACGACGTAGGTGGGCAGATCGTCGGGTAACTTCTCGAGTTTCTGGAGCAGGCCCAGTCCGAGCCGCAGGTCTGGAAGTCGGACCATCCGGCTTTCGACCTGGTTGAGTCGGTAAAACGCCATCAGGAGCAGGACGGCCAGGAACATCTGGACACCCAGGTCACGCGCCGCCCCCTGGGAAATGACGAGGATGACCTCGGAGACCAGCAGGATCAGACCGCCGATCACGGCAGCCAGCGGGATGCGTGCCCCCCGCCAGGGCATCGTCCACCTGGCGATGTAGGCGGACCGCGCCACCTTGTGGGGTTGCAGCACCCTGAGCAGCACGACGCCGACACAGTAACTCACCATGACGCCCAGGAATGCCATGCCATAGACGGATCCCAGCGTCTCGACGGAACCGGGAAAGGCTGCAAGCATCCCGATACAGAGCAGAGCGAAGGGCAGGGCGATGTACGGATAGCCCGTGAAAGCTTTGATACGGCGGCTCCACTGGGCCAGGACCTGGGCAGGCAGATTGCCCTGTTTTCCCATGGTGGTCATCAAGCCCGTGGCGCCGGCATAGGCCGTGTTGACCGCCGCGAACAGCGTCAGGCAGGCATTCATGACCAGCGCGATGAGCATGGGACGGCCGCCGAGGTGCATCGCCAGTCCCGAGAGGAGGTTGTCCTTGTAGTGAATCAGGTCCGCATCCGGCAACAGAACCAGGCACAGCAGGCTCGAGACGGGGGCCGTGAAGCTCACCAGGAGGACGATGGTCAGGTAGACCTTGCGGATGTTGACGTGGGTGGGGCGTTCGACTTCCTCGACGATCTGCGCGGCCGATTCGAAGCCCGTGATCCCCAGGAAGGCGCTTGCAAATCCCAGGATGGCCCCCTGGGGGGACAGGGCGATCGCGGCCTGCCCCAGGCGCTCCCAGTGGGCACCCTGCGTGAGGGCCACCAGTAGCCCCCAGAGGTCCATCGCGATGAGCATCGCGAAGTGGAAAATGGCGATACCGAAGACCAGTCGGGTGCTTTCCTTGAGGCCAAACAGGTTGAGAACCGCGAAGACCAGGATCGGGATGGCGGCGACCAGGGCCACGAGCCAGATCGGCCACGCACCTTCAGGCCACAGGCTCGACAGGTAGAAAGCGCCGGAAAGCGCGCTCACCACCGCCGTCGCGAGGTAGGACAGGATCGTCAGGCTGCCCACGACCAGGGCGACCTGGCGTCCCAGCGTCTGGAGCACCATCGAGTACGCTCCGCCATTGAGTGGACTGACGGAGGTGCCTTCCTGATACGTCGTCTTGAACAACCACATGGCCGCACAGACGATGGTGATGAAAAACGGCGCCATGAAGCCCACGTGGGGAACCAGGACGCTGGTGCTGTAGAAGACGGAGGTTCCGATGTCGGCTCCGACGAGACCTGCCGCCAGGTGCCATCCGATGGCCTGATGTCGGACGGGCAGGGTTGCGGTGACGCGCACGCTCTGGGTGGTCACGGGCTCACCCGACCAGCATCGCGCGAAGCTGCTCTTCGCGACCGGGGAGCGTGATCGCGAAACATTCGTCGCCTGAACGGAGCACCGTCTCTCCCGTGGGAATCATGGCCATGCCCTCTCGCCAGATCGACGCAAGAATCGAACCTTCCGGAAAATCGAGCTTGCGGATCGACATGCCGAGGACGGGTGAGGTGTCGGGCAGGATGACCTCGACCATGGACATCCGGCCATGCCAGTTGAAGAGCGTCATCATCGTGTGGGGCAAGATCTCGGACTCGATGGCCCGCGTCACCATGCTCGTCACGCTGATGATGAAGTCGACTCCCGCGATGCGGAACAGTTCTTCGTTGCGCGGATCGTTGACTCGAGCCAGCACCCGGTTCACTCCGAAGATGCATTTGGCCATTTTACAGAGGATGTAATTATCCTGGTCGCGGCCCGCGACGGCCACGACGCAGTCGGCGCGCTCGATCTGGGCTCGCCGGAGCAATTCGTAATGCGTGGCGTCTCCCGCGAGGACGACGACCTCGGGAAAGGCGTCCACGACGAGGCTGCAGACGCGCTGGTCCTTT
>JBEIFE010000048.1:0-8747 GCA_040382575.1 Candidatus Sericytochromatia bacterium | reverse complement strand
GACCGGAGGCAGGTTGCGCCGGGCGGGCAGGCGGGGCTGGACGGGTGGGGGCTGCCGGGACGGCCGGACCACCGAGTCCTCTGAGCGATCCGAGGCGTGAGCCCCGAGCCCCCCCCTGGGCAGCCCCCCTGGCTGCGATTCCCGTCTGCGTGTCCAAGCTCGACCTCGTCTCTCCGGAGCGGCGACCGCAGGTCCCGCCTCATCCGAAACGATCATCGCCCGGACGGGTCCTCTTGCTGCCTTAAGATCGCTTCAAGATTGGTTGAACATGACCCGACCGTTCCATCAGTCGCCCGCCAGCACCCCCGAATAAGCGATCCCGGAGAGTCTGGCCAGCTCGTGATGCCAGGTGGAGAGGTCATCGAGCCGGAACTCCGAGAGATGCCGATGTCCACAGGCCCGTGCCATAACCTGCATCAGTTCCGTCGAGGCCTCGAGGAGGCGGGCCAGCCGCTGCGCCGCGGCATCGATGTCGAGGCGAGCCCGGAGGTCCTCACGCTGGGTGGCGATCCCGGCCGGGCAGTTGTTGGTGTTGCAGATGCGCGCACCGACGCAGCCGATCGCCTGGATGGCCGAGTTGGCGACGGCGATACCATCCGCGCCGAGACACAGCGCCTTGATGAAGTCCGCGGGTGTCCGCAGCCCCCCCGTGATGATCAGGGTCACCTTTCCGGATAGCTCCTTCCGATCGAGGAAGCGTCTGGCCCGCGCCAGGGCCGGGATGGTCGGCACGCTGATGTGGTCGCGGAAGAGCGTCGGTGCGGCCCCGGTCCCCCCGCCCCGGCCATCCAGGATGATGTAGTCGGCACCGGCGTCGATCGCGAACTGCATATCGCGCTCGATATGATTCGCACTGAGCTTGAACCCGACGGGAATCCCGCCCGTCAGCTCGCGAACCCGATCCGCGAAGCGCCGGAAATCATCCACCGTCGTCAGGTCGAGGAAAGTGGGGGGCGAGATGGCGGGCTGTCCCTCGGGAATCCCGCGCACCCGTGAAATCTTGCCGCGGTTCTTGTTTCCGGGAAGGTGGCCTCCGGTGCCCGTCTTGGCACTCTGCCCCCCCTTGAAGTGAAAGGCCTGCACGCGCGACAGGAGGGATTCATCGAAGCCGAACTTGGCGCTCCCGAGCTCGTAGAAGTAGCGCCGGTTTTCCTGCTGCTCCTCGAGTAGCATGCCGCCCTCACCGGAACAGATGCCCGTTCCCGCGAGCTCAGCCCCGCGCGCCAGGGCGATCTTGGCTTCTTCCGAGAGCGAGCCGAAGCTCATGTCCGAGACGAACAGGTGCTTTTCCAGCCGCAGGGGTTTCGCGGCCCCGGGGCCGATCACGAGCTCGGTCCCGACATCCTGGTCCTCCAGGAGCGGCTTCGTCGCCAGCTGGGCCGTCATGATCTGGATGTCGTCCCACGTCGGGAGATGCTCGCGTGAAACGCCCATGGCCGTCATCGGGCCGTGGTGTCCGAGCTTGCTCAGTCCTTCGCGAGCGAGCTGATGGATGAGGGCGACATGGGGTTCTTCCGGAGTCGGCAGTGGCTCGGGCTGACCCTTGCCCGAGCGCCTACCAGGCCCGGGCTTGCCGATGTCCGCGTCCGAAAATTGCGCGTGGGAACCGTCGCAGAACGGGGGATTCCCCGTGTGCTTGCAGGCGCAGAGGTAAGCCGTGCCCGTTTCTTCCGCCGTGAAGCCTCGCGGGGAAAACCCGGTTCCGGCATGAGAACCATCGCAGAAGGGCTGGGAGGCCGAGCGCCCGCAGGTGCAAAAAAAATACTCCTTCCCCTGCTCGAGCTCCACCGGCACCGGGGTCTTTCCCGCGACGATCGGTCCGTTGACCTGGGCTGATGACTGCATCTCTTGTCCGTCTCCTCGATGATGACCTCACCCCGGTGCAAATCAGGGTTGATGACCTGGAACCTTGTACCCGACTCACTCCTGTTCGGATGTTTGCGGGTGAAAAGCCAGATACCGGATCACGTCCGACTGCGTGACGACCCCCACGAGACGGCCCCCCTCGACCACGGGCAAACGCTCGACCCCGAGTTCCTGGAAACGCTCGATCGCCACCGAGGCCCGGGTATCAGGTTCCAGGGCCTGATCTTCGTCGAGGGGAGTCATGAGCTGGCTCACGCGCAGGCGCGGCCAGGCCTCGGGAGGCACTTCCTGGATCTGTCGCGTCTCGAGCACCCCGGCCAGGTGCCCGTCAACCACGGGAAAGCCTCCGTCACGAGACTGCGAGAAGGTCGTGTCGATCGCCTCCTGGAGCGTCATTTCCGGCGCCAGGATGCGCCCGGGAGGCAGCATGAGGCGACCGACCCCCACCTCGTCGAGCCGTTCGTGAACCTCGAGCGAGGCGAGTTCTCGCCCGGCCGCCCCCATCAGCAGCAAGCCGAGCATGCTGAGCCACAGGGCACCGAACCACTCACCCGTGAACAGTCGGAGCAGGCCCGTGAAGACGATCAGTCCGGCGATCGCCTGTCCTCCACGGGCCGCCCAGCGCGTGGCCCGGTCATACCGACCGGTGATCCGCCACAAAACCGCGCGCAAGATCCGCCCGCCGTCGAGCGGGAAGCCCGGAAGCAGATTGAAAGCCCCGAGCACGACGTTGACGAGCGAGAGCCAGCCACAGGCCAGGGCCCCGGGCCCGACCTGATCATCGCGCACCCCCAGTGAACCCAGCACCAGGAAGATCAAGGCGAGGGCAAAGCTCGTGGCCGGGCCGGCGATGGCGATCCGGAACTCCGTGCCCGGTGACGGCATCTCCTGACGGGCCTCGGAAACTCCCCCGAACAGGAAAAGCACGATGCGCTGGACGGGCAAACCCAGCTTCTGGCTCGTGAGGGCGTGAGCCAGTTCGTGGAGCAACAACGAACCGAAGAAGAGGGTCGCCGTCCCCGTGGCCCAGAGCGTGCTGCGCCAGCCTCCACCCGGGATGGCGGGCGAGAACAGCGAAGCGTCGAGGCCCACCACCAGCAGCGCGGCGATGAGCAACCAGCTGGGATGGAGTTCGACCGGGATCCCCCCGATCGTGGCGATCCTGAAGCCTCTCATGGCGCCTCCGCACGCGTTCCTCGCGTGAGCGGCACCCTATCGCCCCCCCCGGATCACGACAAGGGACGATCGTAGGCCCGATGTCGGCCGCTGCCGCCCGAGCCTCATTTCCCCGTAAGGTTCATGAACACCCCGCGAAGGCGGTATGATCGGGTTTTCCTCCTGGAGGCCATCGTGATCGAGGTCAGCAAGCTCACCCGCTCGTATGCGACGGGTTCCCAGACCATCCCGGCTCTCGGAGGGGTCGATCTGACCATCGAGGCCGGCGAGTACGTCGCCATCATGGGCTCCAGCGGCTCGGGCAAGAGCACCCTCATGAACATCCTGGGCCTGCTCGATCGCCCCACCACGGGCACCTACCGTCTGGATGGCCTCGAGGTCGAAAAAGCCGACGATGCGACCCTCTCCAGGCTCCGCAACGAGAAGATCGGCTTCGTCTTCCAGAGCTTCCATCTACTGGCTCGCACCCCCGCACTCGAGAACGTGGCCCTGCCCCTGGTTTATGCGGGCGTGCCGCCTGCCCTGCGCACGGAGCGGGCCCGCGAGGCCCTCACCCGGATGGGCCTTGCCGAGCGCCTCGACCACCAGCCGCATCAGCTCTCGGGCGGCCAGCAGCAGCGCGTGGCGATCGCCCGGGCCATCGTGAACAACCCCCGCCTCCTGCTGGCCGACGAACCCACGGGAGCGCTCGACTCCCGCACCAGCGACGAGATCATGGGCCTGTTCGACACCCTCCACGCCGGTGGCATGACCATCGTCCTCGTGACCCACGAGGCCGATGTCGCCGCGCACGCCCACCGGGTGGTTCGCTTCCGAGATGGCCTCATCCTCTCGGACGAACGCCAGCAGCCCAGACATCCCGGAGTCCCCGCATGAAGCGACTGTCCGCCACCTGCCTGCTCACGGCAGGACTGCTCCACGCCGGGGCCTCATGGGCCCTCACGCTCGACGAGGCCGTCACGCGAGCCCTGGCCCGTCACCCCGATGCGCTCACGGCCGAGGTGCAACTGGAAAATGCACGGCTGTCGCTCCAGGACGCCGAGGCCCAGCGCTGGAATGCCAGCACGGACGTCAATGCCCTGCAGCGCCGCGCCCAGACGGCCACCACCACGGGTCAGAGTGCGTCGCGAGAGCAGTCCACGCTCCAGGGCAACGTGTCGCTGAACGTGCCGCTCTTCACCGGCTTCCGGATCACCCGCTCGATCGAGGCGGCCCGGGCCGAACTGCAGGCATTCGAGGCCAGCCGGAGGCAGACGCGACTCGACGTCAGTCTGCAGACGGCGCGCTCCTTCTGGGGCGTCGTCCGTGCCGAAGGCGCACTCGCCATCCAACGCGAGGCCCTCTCGGGCGCCGAACAGTTGCTCGACCTGACCAGAGTTGCCGTGCGTACCGGGCGTCGATCGACCAGCGAACTGGACCAGGCCGATGCGGCCGTCCTCTCCTCGCAGACGGAGGTCCTTGCCCGAGAGGCTGATCTCCAGGAGTCTCGGGTCCGCCTCTCGGTACTCGTGGGTCTAGACCCTGCGGCCCTCGATCTGGAGGGTACGGAAACTCCCGTTCTCCTTCCCGCAGCCAGCCCGGACCTCCATCCCGGTGACCGCCCCTCCTTGCAGACCCTCGAGGCACGACGCGTGGCCGCCGAAGCGCGGGCCGGCGTCGCGGAAGCAGGGCGCTGGCCCCAGCTGGCGGTGGGCAGCACCCTGCAGCTCGGCAACAACCCGTTCGATCCCGCCCTGGGTGCGCGCAGCACGCTCAGCGACTGGTCCGGCGTCTGGGATGCCCGTCTCACGCTCTCGTACGACGCGTTCGACTGGACGGGGCGGATCGGTCGCGACATCGCTCGCGCCCGGCAGGACGCCCAGCGCCAGGATCTGGCTCTCGAGCGCGAACGGCGGAACTGGACGGAGCAGACCCAGGTTGCCCGCAACCGGCTGTCGGCGGCGGCCAGTCGAACCGAACTGGCCCGCAAGGCCGTCGCCCTGGCCCGCAAGGTCCTCGACTGGACGACCACGCGCCAGACCCAGGGCTATGCCACCCAGCTCGAGGTCGTCCAGGCCCGCAACCAGCTCGTCACGAGCCGCCTCCAGGAACTCCAGGCCTCCATCGAGGCCCGTCTGGCCCGGACCGAGCTCGACCACCTGACCACGAAAGAAGCCCGATGATGAATCTCCGGACCCGATGGACGATCGGCCTGCTGGCGCTCGCCAGCGTGGGCGCGCTCAGCGCCTGGTGGACCTTGAAGGGCAAGGCAGACGGCGCCAGCAAAGCCGATCTGGTCACGGCCGAGAGGCAAGACCTCGAGATCCTGGTATCCGAGACGGGCGTCCTCCAGCCCTTGACCAAGGCCGAGATCAAAAGTCGCATCGCCGGACAGGTCGCCCGCATCCTCGTCGATGCGGGACATCGCGTGAAGCCGGGGCAACCGCTCATCCAGCTCGAGACCACCGATCTCGAACGCGGCCTGGCACAGGCCCGGGCCGACCGCGACGTGGCCCGCGCGCGCTGGCAGGTGTTGACCACCGGCGCCCGTCTCGAGGATCGGGCGATCGCCGAGGCCGAGGTCCACTCGGCCGAGGCCCAGCTCCACCGCACCGAGGCCGAGTTCCGGCGCGCCCGGGAGGCCAGCGGCACGGGCACCGTGACTCCCCGCGAGCTCAACCAGGCCGAGGGAGAGTTCCTCGCGGCGCGCGCGGCACTCGCCGGTTCGAAGGCGCGTCTCGCCAAGATCACCTCTGGAGCCCGGAGGGAAGAGGTCGCCGAAGCCCGAGCCCTGCTCGACAAGGCTGCGGTCGCCTTGAATGCTGCCGAAGACCAGCTCGCCTATGCCACCATCCGTGCGCCCATCGGCGGCACCATCCTGCGTCGGGGCATCGAGGTGGGCGAGATGGTTTCGCCTGGCGTGAGCGCAACGGCCCAGGGCACGAGCATCCTGACCATCGGCAACCTCGATCGCCTCATCGTGCAGAGCCAGCTCAACCAGATCGACGTGGGTCAGGTTCGCGTGGGGCAGACTGTGATGGTACGAGTCGATTCGGCCCCCGGACGCCTGTTCCATGGCCGGGTCAGCAAGGTGGCGCCGGCGGGTGAAGCGCCGAAGGATGCGAACACGACCCTCCAGAGCTTCCCCATCGAGACCCTCGTCGAGGACGTCGATGGAGGGGTCCTCAAGCCGGGGATGTCCGCCGATCTCGACATTCAAATCACGACCCGGAAACAGGTCGTGGCCCTGCCCGTGGAGGCCGTGACGCGCCTCAAGGGGGACATGGCAACCGTCCAGATCGTCGTGTCCATGCCCGAGAAGCGGACCCGATCGAAACCCAAGAAGGAAGGCCATCGCGAGAAAGAGGGCTCGGTCACCCCTCGGGGCTCCGGAGGCAAGGATGGGGATCGCCGCAAGGTGCGCCTCGGCATGTCGACCGACAGTCTGGTCGAGATCGTCTCGGGCCTGAAGCCCGGCGAGCAGGTTCGCATCCAGCCACCGTCCTCGGCCGACAACGCCTTCCGGATGTGACCCGTGGTCGGTGAATACCTGCGGCTGGCCTGGAGGGCGATCGCCGCCTATCGATTGCGCTCGGCTCTCACGGTTCTGAGCATCACGATCGGCGTGTTCGCGATCATCCTGCTCGTGAGCATCGGCCAGAGCGCCAACGCGACCCTCTCGAAGGGCGTCGAAGAACTGGGCGGTTCGCGTTTCATCATGCTCTGGGAGGATGGCGCCAAGAAGGCTGCCAAGAAGGCGGGGCTCTACCGGAAGGGCATCACCCGTCAGGATGCTCGGGCCATCGCCACGCGCATCCCGGGCATCGAGGCCATCTCGGCCGTGAAAACCTGGGAAGACGGCGTGACAGCCCGACTCGTCGGGGGCGCGGAGCACCAGACGGACCGGATCGGGACCGACCCCCGCTATGCCTCGGTGTTCGGAATGAAGGTTTCGACCGGCCGTTTCCTTTCCGAGGACGACCTCACTTTGCGCCGTCATGTCGCGGTTCTGGGGGCCACCCTGGCCCGGACGCTCGCGGGTGACGATGGCCTGCTGGGAGAGGAGATCGTCCTGAAGGGTGAGCGCTACCGGGTGGTCGGCATCATGGCCCCCTCCCGACGAGGCGGCATGAGTTTCGGCTGGAGCTGGGACGACTGCGCCTGCGTTCCGCTGACCCACCTGGACCCGACCGGAAGGGCTTCCCTGCTGGCGATGCGCCGGACCGAGGATGCAGCGGTCGACAAGCTGCTCGATCGCGCCAATGCCCTGCTGATGTTCCGGCACAACGGAGTCGATGACTTCCAGCTGTTCGACCTGGGCGGGATGATCAAAGGCTACCAGGCCACCTTCAATGCCATGCTCGCCGTGGTCGGCCTGATTGCCGGCATGAGCCTCGTCATCGGGGGGGTGGGCATCATGAACATCATGCTGGTGGCCGTCTCGGAGCGGCGACGTGAGATCGGCCTGCGCCTGGCCGTGGGCGCGCCGCGGGCGAGCATCCGCACACAGTTCCTGGTCGAGGCGACGCTGCTCAGTCTCACGGGCGCGAGTCTGGGCGCCGCTCTGGGAACCGGACTGGTGCTGGTCGCGGTGGCCATCGTGCCCCGGATCAACCCGGACTGGGTCGCCGTGACCAGCTGGCCCGCGGTGGCGATCGCCATCCTGGCGGCCGGGCTCACGGGCGTGTTCTTCGGCTGGTATCCGGCGCGACAGGCCTCGCGCCTCGACCCCATCGTCTGCCTTCGAACGGAGTGACCGTGGACCGCGAACTCTGGGGAACGGTGTGGCGATCGCTGACGAGTCAGCGCCTGCGGGCGCTTCTGACCCTGCTCGGAATCATCCTCGGGGTGGGAACGCTGGTCGTCCTCTCGAGTGCCGTCGAGGGCATGGGCGTCTACATGCGCCGCACGCTGACGGAGGCCTCGGGGGAAGACGTCATCTCGGTCTCGCGCAAGTGGTTCGACCAGGACACGGGCAAGAAGGCACCGCCACTCAACCGCTTCGATGCCCGCGCCCTCGAACACTCCGACCGGCTGGCGGGGTCCCGGGTCCTGCACCAGTACTCGACCCGTGCCGAGTTCGGTGAGCGGTGGGGGCAGGCCGTCTGGGTCGTGGGGACGGTCCCCGAGGCTCTCGATTTCTACATGCTCGAGATGGCCCGCGGACGCTTCCTGACGGCTGCTGACGTCGAAAACCGGGTTCCCGTCGTGATCCTTGGGGCCAGCACGGTCCGCAAGATCCTCCCCCCCGGCAAGCCGGCCCTCGGAGCCAGCATCCGCCTCAAGGGCGAGCGATTCAAAGTGGTCGGCATCCTGAAGAAGAAGCCGAGTCTCGGCCGCGGGGGGGGATTCCGCACCTGGGATGGCTCGGTGATCATCCCGGAGACGGCCTTCCTGGACCGCTTCGCGAAGACCAAGGATCTCCGAGAAGTCGTCATCCGGGGCACTCCCCATCTGCTCGAGGAGCGTGGGCTGGCGGGGCTCGCCGCGACGGCGAAGGCCATCGTGAAGTGGCGCCACCACGGGGTCCAGAACTTCAAGGTCACGGACCCGGCCGAGCAGGCCCGGAGCCGGGACCTGGCCCGGATGCTCGTCGGTGGGCTCGAGGCGGCGATCGCCGTGGTGTGCCTCGGAGTCGGCGGGATCAACATCATGAACATCATGCTGGTCTCGGTGAGCCAGCGCACCCGTGAGATCGGCATCCGGAGGGCACTCGGGGCTACCCG
>JBEIFE010000047.1:0-8770 GCA_040382575.1 Candidatus Sericytochromatia bacterium | reverse complement strand
GGCAGCCAGCCAGTTGCCCAGCTGCTGTTCGAGAATCTGGCAGCCTTCGAGCGAGGCGACCGGGACGGCACCGAGCCAGGCATTGGTACAGATGATTTCACGCGCATCGACCAGTTCACGCCAGGTGAAGGGTCGGGTCTCGACCTCGAACCCGTGAGCGGCGAAGAGGAGAAGGCTCCGGGAACGTGCCACCCCGGGCAAGGCTCCCAGATCGAGCGGCGGTGTCCGGATCGACCCATCGGCCATCACGACGAAGACGCTGGTTCGCGTTCCCTCGACGACGTTCCCGTCGTCATCGAGCATCAGCACCTCGTCGAGACCGCGAGCCCGAGCACCGTCCATGGCACTGTCCCACGGGTGACGATACGTCCGTTTGTGGGCACCGGCAGGCCATCCCGGATGACCTGTAGCTACTCCGACCTGCCAGGGGCCGCGGTCCGGACTTGCGGGCACGAGGCGAACGGCGACGTGCAGCGCCCCATCCTCGTCCATCCACACCGTGAGGCGTAACCGGCCCATCGGATGTTCGAGCGATGCAGCGAGACGCTCGCAGGCCTGGAAGGCCTCCTCGAGTTCGAAACGGGAAGCCATTCCCGAGGCCAGACAAGTCGCTTCCAGACGAGCACGGTGATCCACCAGCCAGGGGATACGCCCCTGGCACACGCGCATCGTCTCGAAGCATCCCGGCAGGCCCCCCGACGGATCCGCCACGAGGGATTCGACCAGCTTCCCGTCTAGCCAGGCCAGCACGAGCGCTCGAGTCCCAGAGATCGGAGGGTCCCCCATGCCTTGTCGGCCGTCTCTTGCCATTCGGCTCCAGGCTCGGAATCGATGACGATCCCGCCACCGATCTGGACGTGCAGGTGGTCTCCGGTCCATATCGCCGTTCGAATCGCCACGTTCAGGTCCACTTGCCCACCGCGTCCGAAGTATCCAATGGCACCGGTGTAGACCCCCCGGGCCCGCCCTTCCAGCTCCGCGATGCGCTGCATGGCCCGGAGCTTCGGCGCGCCCGTGATGGAGCCTCCCGGAAAGGTGGCGCGCAGGACGTCACTGACGCGGACGTCGGGCCGCAATCGAGCCTCGACCCGGGTCACGAGATGCCAGACCGTCGGGTTGGCCTGCAGACGGAAAGGCTCCGAAACACGGACACTTCCCGAGCGGGCGACCCGTCCCAGATCATTCCGCTCGAGATCGACGATCATGACGTGCTCGGCGCGGTCCTTGTCGCTGGCAGATAACTCGGATGCCGCGCGGGCATCTTCTTGCACGTCTGGGAAGCGGGGACGCGTCCCCTTGATGGGCTCGGTCCAGACGAGATCGCCCTCCATGCGCAGGAAACGCTCCGGTGAGATGCAGGCGATCGCCCGATCGGGACCGAGGGGCAAGTATGCCGCGAAGGGCGCCGGGTGCGTCCTGACCAGGTGGTCGTACCAGGCACCGGGATCCCCTTGCACCGGGACCACGACCCGATGCGTGAGGTTGACCTGGTAACAGTCCCCCTCCGTGATCCACGCGCGAATCCGCTCGACGCCCCGGGCGTGCTGCTCCCGTGACATCGTCCAGGTCGGATTCGCCCGGGCGCGCAGGGCAGATGCGCTCGGTGCGGTTGCAGCAGTCTCGAGAACATCCAGAGCATCAGCAAGCCTGGCGGGAAGGACCCCTGCATCCTCGCCGGGGGCCGTCGCGACGACCAGCCAGGCTCGACCGTCCGCGTGGTGGACCAGGAGCGTGTCATGCCAGGCAAACCGGAGTTCCGGTAGGCCACAGGGATCCCATCCGGGATCGACCGGAAGGCGATCGAGTCGGAGCCCGAAGTCGTAGGACAGAAAGCCGATCGCCCCTCCGAGGAAGGGACATCCCGGGATGCCGCCCCGGTTCTCGCCTTGCCCATCATCGACCATCGGATCGAGAGCCCAGGCATCCAGCCCGGACTGGAGAGCCGAGAGGGCATCTCCGGAAACCGCTTCGACCACACCATCTCGCCACCAGAGAAGGTCGTCTCCCCGGGCCTCGAGTACCCAGCGAGGCCGCCAGGCCACGAAACTCCAGGGATGATCAGCCCTGTCCCCGTCGAGGCGGACGTGACCGGGAACGCTCCCCAGAACGCTCACACGAGCAGCAAGTGCCGGATCGGAATCAAGTGCCTGGACGATCAGGGACATGACGACACCTCGCAGGGAAAAGTGGCCCGATCGCATCGGGCAACCGGGGCGAGGGTATCATGCCACCAGGAGAACGATGTTGCCACGCTTTCGCCCGGTACCCACGTCGTGGGGATGTCTGCTCACCTTCGCCCTGGCGGCCTGTCCCGAGGGTAGACTGGTCACGTTCCGCCAACCGGGTTCCGGGGCGACCGTTTCCTCGACCGGATCATCGCCCACGCCAGGAGGCCCCTTTCCCACGTCGGCACCGCGCGCCGACCGCGTCCCCTCTGGCCCGCCTGACCCATTCCCGAGCATCCTGCCGGAGTTCGTCCCCGAACCCCCGCCTCCACCCGTGCCATTCGATCATCCCGGCCGCACGGGTCTCCGGATCGGACAGGATATTCCGCTGGATTCCGTTCCCTCCAGCTGGATGATGGAGGGTGGGCATACGTGGTGGGTCGCGTGCCCGGCCTCGTCGTCCATCATGCGCCTCGACCGCAGCCCGGAACGCCCCGGAGGCCCCTGGTTCCGCTCCTACCGTCTGGCCAGCCCCGGAGAACTGGCTCCGAAACCCGGTGAGATCGTGATCTCCGGCTCGTCCTTTCACGGTCGGCCCGACCGGGTCTATGTGCGTTCGCTGGGAGGCTTGGAGGACTGGATCTTCACCATGGACGTACAGGGTGATCAGGCCCGTGTCGTGCACCTCGGTGACCCCGTGGTGGCGATCGCCCCGCGAACGGATGGTTCCCTCGCGGTCTGCCTGGATTCTCCACCGCGCCTGACGGTGATGCGTCCTGACGGCACCCTGATGAACTCGCCCGTTGCTCTATCGACCAGGGTCGACTGGCTGATCCCGGGACGGGAAGAGGGACTACCGGGGGTCTGGTTGAGACAGGGGGACCAACTCACCTGGATCGCCGAGGGGGATGGCCGGGACACATGGGCGCCGCCCTTGAACCTGCGGCCACCTGCATGGCAGGGGCTGGTACCGGGTGGCAGCCTGGCCAGGACAACGCCCGTGGCGGGCCCCCCGTTGCGGGTCCTGCTGGACACTCCATCCGGCCGTCTCGTCAGCCTGGTGGTCACTTCCCTTTCCCCGCAGTTCGATCTGATGACCTTCCCTGAACGCCTCCTTCCTCCGTGGGATGCATTCCTCCTGTCGGACAGGGGTCGGCCGTGGATCGCCAGAAGAGGGAATCTTCACGTGGTGGAAGACCCCCTCAATGCGCGGGATATCCAGACGAGCGGGACGGTGGTGGGTTTGGCCACCTCGGCGGATGGCAGCATCTGGACGTTCGAACGCGAGCCAGCCCGAGCCCGCAAATGGAGTAACTGACAGACGCTTGAATTAATCCTTATCCTCCGCTTAAAATAGCCTTAACGGTCTTGTCCAAGGGGGGGCGGTGCCTCCCGGCCCGGAGGAATACCATGGCGTCCCGATTCCCCTCGATCCTGCGTCTTTCCTTGCTGTCCACGATTTTCCTCGGTGCCTGCGGATCCGCCGCGAGCCTGAGCCGCCCCGAGGTATCCACGGTCGTGTCGAGCGCCTCTCAGGCGACGATGAACCGCCTGGCCCGGATGCTGGCCGGTAGCTACAGCAGCGAAGCCCAGTCAAAGCGCGACCGCAGCTATTTTGACATCCGCCTGCATATCGAGCCGATCTGGAAGAATCGCAAGGACGGTCGCTGGTTCTACGTCGAGCAGGCGCGCGCCGATTACCTCGACCAGCCCTACCGTCAGCGCGTGTATCACCTGGTCGATCTCGGCAAGGGGTCCTTCGAGAGCCAGATCCTGACGTTCGCGGATCCGCAGCCCTACATCGGCGCCTGGAAGAACACGGCCATCTTCGAGGGCAAAGATCCCTCGATGCTGGTGTCTCGCGACGGGTGCGGCGTGATGATGGCCGAAACCACCCCCGGGACCTTTTCAGGCGGAACCGTGGGTAAGGGATGTGCCAGCGACATCAACGGCGCCACCTACACCACCAGCGTGGTGAACCTGTCGACGACGCAGCTCCTGAGCTGGGATCGGGGATTCGATGCTCAGGACCGTCAGGTCTGGGGGGCCGTCAAGGGCGGCTACGTCTTCGACAAAATTTCGAACTGATTTTTCCTGAAGATCGGCGCAGGACGCAAGTTTTGCACCGATCCGCCTATATAGCTTGAAAGCCCTGTTAAAAACAGGTTATCAAGAGACCGTACAACGTGGGATAACCGAGTAAGACTCCAGAGAGGACCTCCCGTGAGCCTTCACCGAAACCCGATGGCGGCCTGCCTTTCAGCTCTGCTGATGCTGGCGACGCTTTCCGGATGTGGAATCACCCCGAGCCTGTCTCCCAACGGGACTGACAGCACCCTGTCTGCAGAGGCGCGCCGCAAGCGCCCGGTGCGGCCGACAGACGAACCCCGGGTCTTCCGGGTTCTGCAAGGCCAGATCGTGACGGTTCTTCCGGACGATACCAACGGGCTCAAGCACCAGCTGTTCCGCTTCAAGGTGGCCAGCGGAGCCCTCGCCGGCGACGTCGTGGAATGCGCCTACAACATCGACCTTGCCCCCTATCTTCCGCTGAAGGTGGGTAAGGCCGTAGAGATCAAGGGCGAGTTCATCGACACCCAGCCCTTCGACGTCATTCACTGGACGCACCACGATCCTCAGGGCGGCGAGGGCGGTTACGTCAAGATCGACGGCAAGGTCTTCCAGTAACGCGATTCCAACCACGCGAGAGCAGCCTCGTGGCAAGCCTCGTGATCGGCCCAGGCCTGGAGCATCCAGGCCTGGGTTTCGTCTTGGAGAATCCAGGACTCCCGGGTGAACGAGACGATACCCCGTCCAGGGGGAAGCGTCTCGCACCAGGTCTGCCAGGTGCCAGGCAAGGCAGGATCCCCCTTCCATGCGCGCACGGCGCTGAGGTGAAACAGGACGGGCACGCGCCCCGACAGCTGGTCGGCCCATGCCCGGGCAGCCGGCAAACCATCTCGATCGAGAACGGGTACCGGCTCTCCCACCCGACCTTCGAGCCGTCTCGCCAGGGCAGCGACACCCGTGTCACGGATATCGGGATCCGAATCGATGATCAGCGGTGCGAGGCGGTTCCATGTGAGGTCTTCGGGCAAGGTCCCTCGTACGCGCAGGCTCCCCCGGGCCACCTCGCCGAGTCGCTGACGAAAATCCTCGCGTTCGCCAGAAGTGGGCGATGCAGGCCGCTGGGCCGGGATGCGCCGCCTGACTCGATGCTGGCGTTCGAGAGCCTCGTGAACCCTGGCCTCGGAAAGGCGTCCAGAGAGGACGGCAACCTCGAGTGCCTGCAGGGTTCGCAGGGGATCCGGCGGCATCAGCAGGACGTCGACCCCGCTGCAAATCGCCTGGATGGAGGCCTCCATCGGATCGATGGCCCCGGCGATCGCGGCCATGTCGAGGGCATCCGTGACCACCAGGCCATCGAATCCCATGGCGCGCAGCCGGGCGATCACGGGCGCGGACAGGGACGCGGGTTGCCCGGACGGATCGAGCGCCGGGATCGCGAGATGGGCCAGCATGACGGTATCGACCCCGGCCCGGATCGCTGCGCCGAAAGGGATCGCCTCTCGGTCCAGCCAGACCCCTTCGGACACGTCCACCTCACCGCCTGTCGAGTGGGTATCGAAGCCGGTGTCCCCGTGCCCCGGAAAGTGCTTCGCGCAGGCCAGCGCGCCGGCAGCCTGCACGCCCTCGATGAAGGCAACGACATGGCGAGCTGTGCGAACGGGATCATCCGAGAAGGCGCGGGTCTGGATGATGGGGTTGGAGGGATGCGTCTGGACATCGGCCACGGGAGCGAGCACCCAGTTGACACCAGCGAGCAGGGCCTCGCGCGCGGTCCATTCACCGAAAAGCCTCGTCGCCTCGAGATCGTCGTGGACACCGAATACCCAGGCGTGAGGCACCGTCTCGGAATCCGGAAGGTGCTGACCTGCTCCGCGCTCCAGATCGGCACAGACGAGAAGGTCACGACCCGAGGCCCGGATCCACGCGGCAAGGTCCCGATCCCGACGGCTATCGAAAAGGAAGCCCCCCCAGGGAACCTGCCAGAAATCCTCGGGAACGCCGCCAGCAGGCAGGGCAGGACAGATCAGGGCCGCCAGCCGACGCGACAGCTCCGATCCAGGGGCAATCATTCCGCGTCGACGTACATCAGGCGCTGGATTTCGAGCGCTTCCGTCACGTGATGAAGACTGCAGTACCCTCTCCGGATGAGGATCTCCCCGAGGTGACCGCCCGTCCGCCGCTGCTCGTCGAGCGCCTCGAGCAACTGCATGAACCTCAGGTCGCCATTGGAGACCAGGATCTCTCCCAGACGGATCTGGACCTTGTAGTCCTGCAACGAGATGATGAGGTCGTCAGCCGTGAGAAGGCCTTGCTCCACCAGGATCTCGCCGATCCGCAGTCCCCGCTTGGTGGTGCGCTGGAGCTCGAGAGCCTGTTTGAGATCGTCAGGAGTCACGAGGTTGCGCGAGATGAGGAAGTCGCCGAAGAATCCGGCGCTGATCTCCCCCATGAGTACATCTTGCTGGTTGCTCACGGTCCCTCCTGAAGACAACCATCCATTGAAAGAAGCTTCAGCAGTATACCCAGACGATGGCGACCCGTATCGTGCGATGCTTCCTCTCTTCCGGCGCGTGCTGACGAGCCTGGGCTGCCTGCTCGGGATGTTCCTGTCCGGCTGCGAAGGGGCCTACTTGCTCCGCCAGGGCGCCGGGCAGGTGGCCCTGTTACTGGATCGAGAACCCGTGACCGAAGTCCTCCGAGACCCAGGGCTTTCACCCCGTCACAGGGAGAAGCTCGAGCTGGTCGCAGAGACCAAACGCTTCGCTCGCGCCAGCCTTGGATTGAAGGATCCTGGCTCGTACGAGCATCTGTGTCGCCTGGACAGGGATGCGCTCAGCTGGGTGGTGTCGGCCTGTCCGGAAGACTCGCTAAAGCCCCACACGTGGTGGTTTCCGCTGGTGGGCGCGGTGCCTTACAAGGGGTTCTTCGACGCGACGGAAGCACGAGACGAGGCCACACGCCTGGCACGACAGGGGCTGGTCGTTCACGTCCGACCGGTCGAAGCGTTCAGCCTGCTCGGCTGGATACCCGACCCGCTGTATTCCCCGATGCTCGAGGCTACTCCGGAAAGGTTGGTCGAGATCGTCATCCACGAACTGACCCACGCCACGGTATTTCTGCCTGGACAACCGGACTTCAACGAGGCGATCGCCACGTTCGTGGGCAGGAAGGGCGCGCGAGCCTTCCGGGCATCTGCGGGGGCAGGATTTTTCCTGCCGATCGAGGAACTCGACCGCATGGAGGACGCCCGCGATCGCCACAACGCCCGGATGCGTGCCCTCGTCCATGACCTCGAGGAGATCTTCCACCAGCCATGGACCCGGACGACCCGCATCCAGCTGGCCCAGGAACACCTGGAGCGGACCGATCGAGAGCTCGGCTGGCGAGAAAGACACGGCAAACCCCTCGACGTCGCAGACGCCAGCCTCTTCCGGACCTATGAATCCGGCGAGTGGCGCTTCGAGGCCTTGCTGACCGAATCAAGCGGGAATCTCGCGTCATTCATCCGCAGCATCAAGGATGCGCTCGCAGCGGGACGGGACGTCAACCGGCTCCTGGAATCCTGGCGCGGACCGACACCCTGATGAGCTCGATCTCGGTGTGCGGCGGCTGCGAGACCATCCACCATTCGGGATCGAGACGATCGAGCCATCGGCCACAGGCGGAACACGACCAGGCATCCTCGTGACTGGCATCGGATTCGAGCGGATGCGCGCAAGCGAAACACGCGGGTGATGGCAAGGGGAAAGCGGACATGGAGGCATCTCCCGGACCAGGGACGAAGGACCGCTTTCAGGATGATCTCGATCCAGTCAGTATGCATCGGCAAAGCTGACGAAGCCCGTGGTTCGGCATCCCGCCTGCCCCTGCGGGAATATGAAAGACCTGTTAAACATCACGCAAGTTTCTCGCAAGCCGGACACGACCGGTAAGCGCCATGGGCATACTCAAAACAGGAAACAAAACCCGGGGCGCCGCCCCCCCATCAAGGAGGTCCCAGATGTCCCTCATTTCTCAAGGTAGCGCCCTTCCCCCCATCCTCGTGGCCACCGATACCCAGCGCGTCGAAAGGAAAGACGTGTTGCTCGGAGGCACGGACGCCACTCTGTCCGGTGGAGTACTGAATTCCGAACATGGTGGAGATCGCAACACGATCATCGACAATCCCAACCTGCAGTCGGTGAACCTGCTGCCCGAGGATCAGGGCCGCGAACTCAACACGATCCGCACCGGTATCGGCCTGCCCAACCGTGACAACATCCTGCCCACCGACTTTGCGAACCAGCCTCGGATCGATGGGGGTACGGTCGTCGACCCCCGTAATCGCCAGGAAGCGAGCTCCAACGGCGAGCAGTTCGTCGGCATGGGTCCGATGCTGACGGATCCCGAGGTCATCGAGATGCTCAAGAAGCTTGGCAAGCTGGCCGCCGGGGAGCAGATCGATCCCGCGGATCTCGTGAAGCGAATGACGGAATCGAAGGAGATGCTTCGGAACGCTCTGGCAGCCAAGCTCGGTAAAGATCCATCTCAGATCACGG
>JBEIFE010000046.1:0-9063 GCA_040382575.1 Candidatus Sericytochromatia bacterium | reverse complement strand
GTCCCGAGGCCGAGCAGGCAGACAGGACGATCCCCGTGGAAAGGGCATACCAAGGGCGGGAGCCGATACGCATCAAGAGAACCTCCGGCTGTCCGAACCCGGACGGGCCCCAACGGCGACCGCTGATAGACCGTCTCATTTCACATACCCGGCTGATCGAGCCCTCCAAACGGCCTCATCCCTTCAAGTCGTGACATTTACAATGTGATCTCACGACATTTGCATCGAATCTCGTCGGAGAGGGTCGGGTAGAACATGTTCAGGGAGACACTCCCGGACCGGACTTCAGGAAAGGTGAACGCCATGAGCCGCGAACTCCAGCTGCCAACCCCCGCTCTCTCGGGTAAGCTGCTTGGCTTGTACGAGCGGGCACGATCGACCGAGACCTGCAAGGCTTCGACGTCTCGTCGCGGGGACCTCCGGATCCACCTCACGCTGATGCCAACCGAGGAGCACGGGCTGCTGATCGAGTACTGGGAACTCGAACGCATCAAGGGTGACCTTTCCCAGGACGACCTCGAAACCTTCCTCTCGCACCTGGCACTCGGAGGCATGAAACCCCGGATCAGTGGCGCACTCGGTCTCGCAACCGTGGTCGTCATCCGGGCCGGATACTTGCCCCTGATCGACGGGGGACCTTCCCTCGAGCAGGCTGAACCCGTCGCCCAGAACCGGCGCCTGGGCGTCACGAGGCGCGGAACGGGCGAACTTGCCCGCGTGATCAGCTAGCGCCTCCCTATTGACCGGTGACCCGCTAAAACGCATTCAGCCCCTTGCCTTGCAGGCAAGGGGCTGACCGCTCCGGAATCCCTACGGACGGGGCTGCGGCGGGAAGGGAACCGGCGGGAATGGATTGGGCGGGAACGGCGGAGGAGTGGGGACGGCCCAGACGTTGATGACCATCTGCTTCGTCGCGGTCTGACCGGCGGCATTGCGAACCGTGCAGGTCACGGAGTGCCGACCAGCGCGACCGAACCAGGACAGTTCGTTCCCATCAGGAAGCTGGAGGTAGCTACCCGTGGCGTCCCAGCGGTAGGTCAGGACTTCTCGCGAGGGATTCGAGACCTCGGCGCGCAGGCGGACGGATCCGCCGTCGAACATGCTGTAAGAAGGGACGATCTTGCCATCTGCCGAGATGCCCTTGAAATCGAACTGGGTTGCCCGGGCCTGAACGGCGGCAACGGGGACGGACGGACGGCTCATGACCGGAGACAAGCCACATCCTGCAACCAGGGCCAGCAAAGCGAGGCTTCCGATGGGAGCGAGCGAACGATGGTTCAAAGGTTTCCTCCTGTCGACACGCAAGCGAAGCCCCCCCATGTTAAGTTAAAATTAAAATCAGTCAAATATTGGCTGAAGATTAACCGCTTGCATCCATCGAGGACGTCACCATGACCAGGCAGATCCGCGAGGTCTATCACCTCCACACCGCGCATCAACAGCTCGAGGGCGGTGGATTCATGGTCCGGCGGCCCTTCCCTTCCACGAAACTGGAAGGCCTGGACCCGTTCCTCATGCTGGATGAACTCGGTCCCGTGACGTACGGGCCAGGTGAGGCGATCGGGGCGCCCGACCATCCCCACTGCGGCTTCGAGACCGTCACCTATCTCTTGCAGGGTGAGACGGTCCACGAAGATTCGCTGGGGCATCGATGCGAACTGAGCGCCGGGTGTGCCCAGTGGATGACGGCAGGCCAGGGCATCGTGCACTCCGAACTGCCCTCGGCCGCCATGCTTGCCCGCGGTGGGACCATGCACGGATTCCAGATCTGGGTGAACCTCCCTGCCAGTCACAAGCGCATGCCTCCCCGCCATCAAGATCTCACCGCGTCGGAAATCCCCGTCGTCCGGGATGCTGCAGACCTCGTCACGGTCAGGGTCCTGGCGGGAGAAGCCCTCGGGCAGCAAGCGATCGTCAGGACCGTCACTCCCGTCGAGTTGCACCACTGGACCGTCCAGCCGGGTGGTGAGGCAGTCACACCCCTGTCAGACCGCATGACGGTCGGGGTTTACGTCTTTTCGGGGCATCTGACGGTCGGGCATCACGCGACGGCGATCGCCGCTGGCCAGATCGCTGTACTCGGCGCCGGCGATCATCTCCGGCTGAGCGTCTCCCCGGACGCGGATGGCCCTGGCGAAGCCCTCGTGCTGGCAGGGGAGCCCCTCGGCGAACCGGTGGCATGGTATGGCCCGTTCGTCATGAATACCCGTCAGGAACTCGAAAAGGCCATCCTCGATTACCAGTCGGGAAAGATGGGGCGGATCTCGCGCTGAAAAGAGCCCTCCACGGGGCATACACACGCAAGTACCGGTTCATTTCCACGATACCTGTGTTAAGAGTGTGTTTGCTCAGGTGGAAGGAGCGTTCAAGATGCGCCTCGAGGGATGGTCAGGCGTACCCCATTCTTTCCCCCTGAAGCGTGTCACGCTCTCCGACGATCCGGCCGAGGTCGGACCTACCGGTCTCGATCGCCTGATCCGCACCCGGGAGATTCGCTCCACCCCACCCACCTTCGCTGGAGTCCCCGTATTCGCGCTCCCGGGTGGACTCGACAAGGTCCAGGTCCTGCAGAGCAACCACCCCGAGATCGTCGTCGACACCGGGATCGCCGTCTCAACCTTCCCGCTCGAGGGAGAGGCTCACCTGCCCCACACCTTCCAGGGTGATTTCGAGATCTTCTGCCATCACCAGAATCGCAGCGGCGGCAAGCTCCATCAGGGGCTGGTTCTGGCGAACCCGGGCAGCACCCCCGTCACGGTACGCGTGGGAACCAGTGCGTCCACGAACACGGCGGAAGGTTGGTGGACCGACAATCCCCTGTTCAAGGTCATGAAGGGCTGGCTCTCGCACATCACCAGTGGTCCGGGCGATCGCTCTGCCAGCGACATGCTCCGGGGCAAGCGCGAGGTGAAGACGGAGACGGTGACCATTCCCCCCGGGCAAACAATCGTCCTTCACAGCAAGTCCTTCGGGGTTTTGAACGAGCTCACCAGCCAGTTTCGACTCAACTCGGACGGCCCCTTGCACGCGGCCGTCGTCATGGACCGTCAGACCGTGACGCCCGAACGCGCCGTCCAGATGCTCCTGGACGGCAAGCGACTGCACCGTACCGGTAACGACCCCGATGCACGCCCCGAAACATACGGCCGGGCGGCTGGCGTCCAGGAAGGCGCGCGTTGGCTGGGCACGCTATCGAACGGACCGAATCCTTCCACCTACGCCATGGGACCTGAGCCCACCGAACGGGCCTTCCTGATCGACGGGGTGAAGTTCAACTCCGTCGGCACGGGCCAGAACCAGGCGGCGCCGATGCTCAAGCGCTATCCGAGCGCAGCCACGCACTCCCACGGGAATTATGGCGTCGAATACCAGCTCGATCTGCCGCTGCGAAACGAATCCGGTTCACATCAGAAGATCCAGCTCTTCATGGACAGCCCGACCTCGGGTGGGGCCAACCTGTATCGCGTCTTCCGAGGAACATTCGCGATCGAGACCCGGCGCGGCAACGAGTGGCATACCGACTACGTGCACGTGAGCCAGGAACCGGGTGGCAAGGGAAAGATCCCGATTCATGAAGTCAAGCTCCCGCCTGGCGGGGTACAGGACATGCGGGTTCGTCTGGTCTATCCAGCGGATGCCACGCCGCCCCAGCTGCTTCGCATCAAGACGGCCCCGGCGGCATGACCCCGAGGGCCCGGGAGTCACCGTGGCCCACGAGCACATCCGACGCTTTCTCAGGGACGTCCCCCTGCTCAGCCAGATCATCGAGGCGGCTCTGGAAGAGAGTCCTCCAGATGGACATAATTCGGAGGCCATCCGGCAAGCGCACGAAGCAGCCTGCAAGATGGCCTTCGAGCTCGTGAGGGAATCTGGCCTGCCGTATGCCATAAGAACCTATCCGCACGTGGTATCGCGCTGTCCGCGCTGCCAGGCCGAGGTCAAGGGCGCTTACTGGGAACTGAACCATCCTACCGGTCGAGGAGCCACTTTTCCGGCCGTCGCGCATCACGCCTTCATCAGCCACGGACTTCTAGAGGTCCCCGGCCCCCTCACGGACCTCGCGGGAACGTCCGTGGGTCAGCAACCCCTTTTCTTCGACCTTGAAGCGCTACGCCACGTGCTCTCGGTGATGCCCCTTCCCCCCGAGTTCGAGGCCGAGTTCGCCACATCGCAGGGAGGTGCGGCATGACTCCGCTCGGGCAGCTGCTGCTGAGAGCGCACCGTGCCGGTGCAGCCGATGTCCATTTCAAGGCGTTCCGTCCACCGATGATGGTCCTCAACGGTGAGGTCGTCCCGGTGGACCCCCGACTTGGACCGCTCGGACCGGAGCACCTCGAACCGCTCCTCTTCGAGATGCTGGATCCAGTCCTCGTCGAGGAGTTTCGCCGCGAGTTCGAGCTCGATGCCGCCTTCGAGATCGAGGGAGTGGCTCGTTTCCGACTGAACCTTCACCGGGCGAATGGACAGACCGGCGCAGTCATCCGGATCATCCCGCCCGTCATCCGATCGGTCGAAAGTCTCGGTCTGCCGCCGTCCATCAAGCGGCTGGCCTTCGAGAGACAGGGGCTCGTCCTCGTGACGGGGCCGACGGGCTCAGGAAAGACCACGACCCTGGCGTCGATCATCGATCTGGTGAATCGCCACAAGGCAGGGCACATCGTCACCATCGAGGATCCCATCGAGGTCACGCATGCCCCAAGGCGATGCGTCGTCACGCAACGCGAGCTGGGGGCAGACACGAAAAGCTTCGCTCGAGCCATCAAGGCTGCCCTTCGCCAGGCTCCGGATGTCATTCTGATCGGGGAGATGCGCGATCGCGAGACGATCGAGCTGGCGCTCAAGGCTGCCGAGACGGGACACCTGGTGTTCTCCACGCTTCACACCCAGGACGCCGTGCAATCCATCAACCGGGTCATCAACGCCTTCCCGCCCCACGAACAGGAACCCGTCCGGATACAGCTCGCCAACGTCCTCAAGGGCTGCATCGCCCAGCGGCTGGTTCCCCGGAACGATCGCCCGGGTCGCATACCGACGCTCGATCTGCTCATCGTCACGCCGACGGTTCGCGACGCCATCCTGAAAGGACGGATCGATGATCTCTACGATCTGGTCCTCAACGGCGCTTATGACGGGATGATGTCGATGAATCAGTCCCTGCTGCACCATTTCCGCAACGGTGTGATCGATTACGACACCGCCATGAGCTATTCGGAAAATCCTGCCCAGCTCTTGACGATGATGCGGGACGCCCTGCGAGCCCTGGCGCTATGAAGGCCCGTCAGTCGACGATGTCGTTGCGGGCCAGGCCGTACCGGGAGAACATGTAGGCATAGTTGCCCCGGGACCAAGTCCGATCCGAGTGGTATTCCCCGTTGAGGAAACCACCGTTCTGGCGCGTCCAGGGACCGAACGTGTCGTTGTCCTGGAGGTCGGCGCGCCACCAGGTATTGTGCTCGGTACTGAGCAGATAGGCGTACTTGCCGAGAATCATGCAACTCGCTGCGCGGTTGCCGGTCGGCGAACTCTGAAAGCTCTCGGCACCTCCGAGTGTCCCGTTGTCATTGATGCGATGGCGCACGATATTCCCGGGATCGCCATCACCACCGAAACGATAAACCCACATGCCAAGGGGGAGCAGATCCCCGTGCCGGATATTGGGAAAGATCCCGGACCCGTTGGAAAAGGCACCCAGCGTGGAATCCGCATTGATGTTCGCGACCTGGAAAGTGTTCTGATCTCCCCCGCAAACGTACACCCGGTTCCCGGCCCGGAAAACCTGCTGCCCGTAATTCGAGGCGGCCTGATTCCCCGCAGCTGAAAAGCTCCCGATCGTCCCGTCCGCCGCGATGGGTGCACGGTAGTACGTGTAGGAATAGGCACCGGATCCGTATTCGTTGAAGAAATAGGCATAGTTCCCGATGACCAGTCCACCCTTGACCCCGTGTACGCTGGGCAAGCCCTGTCGTCCGACGCTGACGAAATTGCCCAGACTGCCATCTGCATTGTAAGGAGCACGGATCATGCCCTCTGAATACGAGCACAGGTACACGTAGCCATTCGTGGACCACGAGGCGAAATAGCTGCTGTTGTCGACGTTCGTTCCCGGAACCATCACCCAGGCATTCCCGAGGGTTCCGTTGCGGGCGATGAAACCAGCGCGGCTGATCGTGCCGCCACCGCCCGGTAGCGTGACCTGCACGAGCCCACTCGCTGCCCGGAAGGGGACCTCGACCCGGATGGTGTCGTTGCTCCACGAGATCACGCGCGCATCCCGACCGCCGACCGAGACGGTGCCCTGACTGGTCCCGAACTGCCCGCTGATGGTCACGATATCGCCGTTGATCGCGGTCGTCGGAATGAACGACGAGATGAAGCGCTGGAGGGCGAACCACACGGGATTCGAGGTACCCGCGGCCGTCGTGACCGTGACGGCGCCACTCGAGGTCACGGCCGGAACGGTGACGACCAGACTTCCTGCTGAGGCCGACAGCACGGAGGCCGCCGTCGAGCCGAATCGCACGGTGTTGTTTGCCGAGACCGGGTCGAAGCCCTGACCGAAGATGGTCACGGTGTCCCCGGGTACCCCGCCATAATCGGATATTCCCGTGATATTGATGGCCGTGGTGGTCGACAGGATCTCGAACGTCTGTGCCACGCTTGCACCTTGCGAGTTCCGGACCGTGATGGCTCGATTCCCCGATCCCGGCGGAACCAGCACGAAGAGGCGAGTAGGGCTCGCCAGCACGATGGTCCCCAGCGTGGAGGTATCGCCAAACTCGACGCTGACAGCCCCAGAAACGGGCGAGAAGCCCGTGCCCGAGATGACGAGCATGTCCCCTGGCCTCGCTCTGACGGCCGAAAGAGAGGAGACGACGGGCTTGATCCCCGAGACGGAGGCGACGGGGTCGAAGTTCGCCAGGATCAGTCCGCGAATGGACGTGGCCAAACGGGAAAACTCGAGATCGGGGCGCGTGGCGAAGGCCGGTGAGGGTTGCAAGGCACTGACGCCGCCCGAGGCCACCACTTTGCCATTGAGGAGATCGGCGGGCCTGACCTCATCGGGAAACATCTGGCTGAGGAGGACACAGGCCGTGGTGTGAGCGTCCAGAACGATGTCCGGGGTCGAGACGGCGCTCCACACGTTCTGGTTCAGCGAAACCCAGTTACGGAACCGCAGTGCATCGTCTGCGGGCCGGCTCGTGACTCCCTTGGCCGCCTCGAGCAGGTAAGCCTTTCCAGGCGTGATGGCCGCCGTGACCCCCAGCGAGAATCGGCCGACGTCATCGGTACCGGTCGTGGCCAGGGTGGCGTTCGAATCGGGGTCGATGACCGAGACGGTCGAACGTCGGATGACATCGGTGGTCAGGGCCTGCCCGGATCTCGAGCCACCGACCTCGAAATTCACACGTCCGACAAGTTCAGGAGCTTGCGTGGCCACCCGGGTCTCGGCCGGTCTGTTCTTGCTCCGCGACGGATCGATGGCTGGATAGGGTCCGCCGACACAGGCAGATAGTGCCAGCAGGGATAGCATCGTTCCCGTCGTCCGGGAACTGCGTCTCATCATCATGTCCGTCAACTCCCCGTGAAACTACCAGCCAAGGGAACGACCACGCTGAAAGACCGCGTCGCGCTGAGGCCATAGACCGTGGATACCTGCAGGTCCCCCGTGAGGGCCCCCGAGGGGACGACCACCACCAGTGAGACGGGAGTGGCCGACACGGGTGTCACAGCAGCATTCCCGGCAAACATCACTCGGTTACCGGCCACGACCGGGTCGAACTGCGCACCCCGGATCGTGACCTGTTCCCCTGCACGAGCCGTGGCGGGAACGATATCCGTGATGGCCGGAATTCGACTCTGTAGAGTGAAGGTTCCCCCGCTCACCACGGAAACGGCCTGCAAGGGGTCCGCGTCGCTGGTCAGTGCATCGCCGACGAATGCGGTGACGTCATGAAATTGCTGCTGGGTCACGCCGGACGTGCCCGGCCGGAATGTATCCGGTGTCGGCGGACTGACCGAATTGTCAGGCAGCCCCATGTCCAGCGACCCGATCAGGGGCGCCGGCGCGAGCTGGCGAAGGCTCTGGATGATCGCCAGGGCGGTGGTGGTCCGGCTGATGGTGATGGCCGCATTCGGGAGACTGGAACTCAGCGTACGGTATCCGCCGGCCCCCCACTGGATGAAGGTGCGTACCCGGGCAGCATCCTTGCCAGCCTGGTTCTGCTGGAGGCCCTTGACTGCCTCCAGGATGTACACCCCCGAACCGGGGACGAAGGTCCGTCCGAAGGACAGAGAAAAGCCTCCCTGCTCATTGGTGACCGTCGAAGCGACGGTACTGCCCACCGAGGTATCGATGAGGGAGACCGTCGCCCGGGCCGCCACCTCGGCGAGCGTGGCCTGGAGGGAACGCGTTCCGAAATCGACCTTGCCACCGATGACCATGTCCGCGCCTCCCGACGGCGCGGGGGCGCAAGCGAGCACGTTGCAGGCCCAGGACGTGCAGGCGATCAGCCAGCGCCACGACCTGTGTCCAGGTTGGATGGCTGGCGAATACCTCAAGCGCCACCTCAGCAGTCCAAGGAAAAAGCCCTTGCCGACAACGCGGTTACAAGTGTCGTACAACGGGTAGAAATACCATACCGCCAGGGTACATTTGTTAAACGTCTGTGCCGGTCGAGATTGAAGGATGATTATCCATGATGGGCAGGGAATTCGGGCATCGCGGGCTGGTAGGGTGCCTGGTTCTGATGGGCCTGCTAGCTGCTTGCACAGCCGAAGAACTCAACCCACTGGCCTCCGATGCAGACCTCGCATCCCGGACCTCCACCCCCTCGACGGCCAGGTCCGATCAAGGGGTATCGGGCAAGGTCGAGGGCTCCGTCCCCACATCGAATCCGGAAGCGCCTGCATCGGGTTCCCCTTCACCAGGTGCGGGACCAGGTCCGTCTGCCGAACCGGTGGCCCCCACGCCTTCACCCACCACGCCCCCGCCGCCCCCCCCCGTGATACTGCAATACCCTCTGGGAGTGGATGTCGTGCCGGCGAACGTGAAGCTGTTCGCGG
>JBEIFE010000045.1:0-9185 GCA_040382575.1 Candidatus Sericytochromatia bacterium | reverse complement strand
GCCATCCGTCGCATGCTCGGTGGCGCGTGAACGTGGCAGCAGATACGACGCGAGCACCGGCGTGACGGTGATGGAGACCAGCAGCGAGGCCAGGATCGAGACGATGTAGGCGATGCCCAGGGGCAGGAACATCCGGCCCTCGATCCCGCTCAGCGCGAACAGCGGCACGAAAACCAGCACCACGATGACGGTCGCGACGACGATCGAGTTGCGTACCTCGCTGGAGGCCCGGTAGACGACCTCGAGGGCGGGCAGGGGCTCGGGGCGCAGACGGTTCTCGCGCAGGCGGCGGAAGATGTTCTCGACGTCCACGATGGCGTCGTCCACCAGCTCGCCGATGGCGATCGCCAGCCCCCCCAGCGTCATGGTGTTGACCGAGATCCCGGCTGCCTGCATCACGAGGAAGGTGAGGACGAACGAGAGCGGGATGGCCGTCAGCGTGATGAACGTCGTGCGCAGGTTCAGCAGGAACAGGAACAGCACGACCAGCACCAGCAGGGCGCCGTCACGCAGCGCCTCCTGGACGTTGGCGATCGAGGCCTCGATGAAGTGTGCCTGGCGGAACAGGTCCCCCTGGATGTGGATGCCAGAGGGCAAGGATTTCTCGAGGTCGGCCAGCACCGCGTCGATCTGGCGTGTGATCGCCACGGTATCGGCACCGGGCTGCTTCTGGACGCTCAGGATCACGGCGGGCTTGGCGTTCACGGACGCGTCTCCGCGCTTGACCATCGGGGCCAGCCGGACGTCCGCGACCTGCGCGAGGGTCACGGGGAGGCCATGCCGGACGCCGACCACCGTGGCACCGATCTCGGCCGTCGAGCGGACGCGACCCAGATTACGAACGAGAAACTCCTGCCCCCCGCGGTCCAGGAATCCACCCGTCGTGCTGGCATTGCTGCCCGCGACGGCGCGCTCGACCTCGTCGAGCGAGAAGCCCAGCTGTACCAGGCGCACCGGGTCCACCTGGACCTGGAATTGCCGGACACCGCCCCCGATGGCGATCACCTGAGCGACGCCCGGGACCGTGAGCAGGCGCTGCCGGACGACCCGGTCCGCCCAGGTCCGGACCTCCATGGGGTCCATGTCCTCCGCCTGGAGGCCGATCAGCATGAACTCACCCATGATGGACGCGATGGGCCCCATCGTCGGATTGACGCCCGCGGGAAGACGTTCCTTGATCCCCGGTAGCTTCTCGGAGACGACCTGGCGATCGCGGTGGATGTCGGTGTTCCAGTCGAACTCGACGTATACGACCGAGAGTCCCACGCCCGAGGTGGAGCGCACCCGCACGACCCCGGGCGCCCCGTTGAGCGCCGCCTCGATGGGCGTGGTGACGAGGGTCTCCACCTCTTCGGGGGCGAGCCCCGCCGCCTCGGTCATGAGCGTGACGGTCGGCCGGTTCAGATCGGGAAAGACGTCCACGGGGAGGCGTGCGAGGGTGAAACCGCCTGCCACGAGGGCCAGGACGGCCACCAGCAGGACCAGGAACCGGTTGCGCAGCGCGAAGCGCAGGATCGCGTCGATCACCGGCGTCCGCCCCGCTCTGCGGTGGATCGCACCTGGTACACGCCCGTGACCACGACGCGCTCACCCGGGGTCAGGCCCCCCGTGATGGCAACCTTCCCCGACTCGACCGTACCCGGCACGACCTCGCGCGCGACGAACGTCTCGGCCGTGGTATGGACGAAGACGACCTTCCTGCCCTGCAGCTCCGAAAGCGCCTCGATCGGCACGGACAGCACGCGCTTGTGGGACCCCACATCGGCCCCCACCCGCGCGAACAGGCCCGTCCGGAGGCGCCCGTCGGGATTCGGGACGGCGAAGCGTGCCGGCACGGTGTGGCTTCCGGGATCGAGCGTCTGACCGACGCTCACGAGCTTGCCCCGGAAAAGGACTCCCGGGTAGGCCTCGAGCGTGATCCGGGCGTCCTTGACCTTCGCGATGCGGGCGAGATCGCGCTCGAAGACGTCCGCCTCCACCCACATGACGGACGGGTCGAGGATCTGGAAAAGAGGCTTGGAGGGATCCACATGCTCACCCGGCGTGGCATGGGCCTCGATGAGCAGACCGTCGAAGGGGGCCGTGATCGCGTAGCGTCGCGCCTGCTCGAGAGACGGAGGGGAGAGGAGACTGAACGCCCCGAGTTGCTTCTCGAGGCCTACGACGGCATCGGCAGCCTTGCGGCGCACCGTGTCGGCCTCGAGGACGACCTTACCGGCAACCAGGTCACGAATGCCGAGGAGCCGCTCATGCTCGGCCCGGGCCCGATCGAGATCGCGGCGTGCCTGGGCGAGGGCGGTCTCGAGCTGAGCGCGCTCGGTGGCCAGTCGCAGGCGATCGCTGGCGAGCTGGATCTGGTCGCTGGACGAGAGGATCTGCTCGACGGTCGCCAGAACCTGCCCCTTGCGAACACGCGAACCGAGTTCCGAGCGCACGGGAGGCTGGATGCGTCCCTCGACGGGCGCGTGCAGGCTCGCGAGAGCCCGGACCGGGGGCACGACGTGCCCGAGTAATTCGAGACGTTCGGCGACTTCGCGGAGCTCGGCGGGGCGAGTCGTGATCCCCAGCAGAAACTGACTCTCCTTGGCGATCTTGATGGGCGCGCCAACGCCCACGGAGGGCGCAGCTGGTGCCCCGTGGTCGTGCCCTTCGTGAGCCGTGACAGGTCCCGTGGCCAAGAGCACCCAGGCCAGACCTCCCGCGGCAGCAACCGCGCGATCACGTCGAACCACGAGCCAGACCAGAGCCCCGGCACCCAGCAGCAGGCCCAGGATACCGAGCGCGAAGGGCCAGCGGGATCCGTTACCAGCGGTGCGCGCAGGCTGGACCACCAGCCCCTCGAGGACCACCAGGTCGTCCATCTCACCGGCCGAAACGCTGCAGAGGATCTGGAACTCGCCGGCAACGGGAATGGACAGCGTCGCCTCGTAGATCCCCGGTTCCCGGGCGGGGAGGACCGATGCCGTCGCGGGGACCTCCCCGGCGACCTCAAGCGCGATCGTCGCGCCCTCGACGGGTCGATTGGTGGCCTGCTCGGCCAGCAACAGACGCACGGGGATGAGCTCCCCTGCGCGGGGGACGGGTGCCTTGAACACGAGTTCGAGCAGTTCGGTGGTGGTCTCGAGGTGCACCCCGCCGACGATCGCGGGTCGGGCGGGAGGCGGTGCATCCTCGTGGTCATGGCCCTCGTGAGCATGGGCCGGTGAGCCCGTGAAAGCGATCGTCGCGGCCAGGACACCGCACGACATGAGGAAACTTTGGACGAGGAGCATCCGGAGCAGGAATCCCTTCACGAGCAAGACGGCACGATCACATACCCTGAACCGCGCAGGTCCAGCTGGAGAGTCAGACGCTCAGGGCTGCCACATGGTGGACCAGGAAGCGTGATTCCCGGGTACACCGGCCAGGGTCAAGCGCATCGCACCTGGCACTTTCCATTCGAGATCCGCGATCAAGCGATCGCCTTCCCGGACCAGGGGAATCTCTCGGCGCAGGCCATCAGGACCGCTCAGAATCAGAGCCGACGGAGCGGCAGGACGGGAAGATGACAGGAGCAACTCGAGCCGGTGGACCGGCGCTTCTGCGTGCTGATGATGGGCATGAGACGAGGGAGGCTCGACGGACGTCGCCTGGTCGTGTGCGAGCACGGGACGGGTGGTGGCCAGGACGATCACCATGAGCAGGGCGATCGCGCCCTCGAGGGTCGTGAACATCGACGGGATCCTCCGTGAAGACGGGTGTATTCCCATCGTGAACCTTCTCCTTAGATGGAAGGTCAATCCCCGGGAACGCGATCACGTTCCCGGGGCATGCGCCGATCGAACGGGTCAGTAGCCCTTGTACCCTCCGCCGCGTTGCATGCTGCGGATGCCGGGCACGTTGTCGAGACTGCCGTACCGGCTGAAGGAGTAACGGACGGCCGCCACGATGTTGTGGACGGGGTTCATGATGTCGTTCAGTCCGGGCAGCTTGTATCGCTCGAAGGTGGGGCGGATCGTCTGCATGAGGCCCATCGAGGGGGTTCCACGGCGGGCATTGATGTCCCACCGGTTCACGGCGCGGGGATTGCCTCCCGACTCGTGACGGATCATCGTGGCGATCGCCCGCTCGTTAACCTTGTGGGCAGGCACACCATGGCCCACGAGGATCTCCTTGGCCTGCTGGATCCAGTCCCCGACGCGGCCCTTCAAGGCAGGCCGAACGGCCTCCGTCGAAGGGGGCAATGACATGCGGGAAGGCCGACTGCTCTTGTGGCCATCATGGCTGCGAACATGCCGATCCGGAGCACCGCCGCTCCGGGGGATCTTGATCTTCTGACCGGCCTCGATCCGGTGCGGATCGCGGACTCCGTTTTGCCGGGCCAGCGCCTGGACCGATGTGCCATATCGACTGGCCAGGGTAGACAGGGACTCGCCACGTTTCACGGTGTGGGTGTTCATGACCGCTCTCCTCTGGGGGGAAGAGGTGGGGACGGTAGACCGAAAGGGATCGATCACGATATCGTCCGCGAGAGGTCAATCTTTCTGAAATACGGGTTAAGGTTCTGAAGGAACGTCCCGGGCCTCGAACTGACCACCGGGCAGCTTCGCCCAGTCACGCACGTGGTCGCCCCGCTCGAAATAGGCGCACAGGTCCGGGTCAAAGGCCCTGAGGCCTTCGGGCTGCGTCTTGTACATCTCGGAAGCCTCCGCGAAGGCCTCGTCGACATCCGTTTCACCGTAAGTGCTCACGGCGGGATGGTGTCCGGGCCCCGCCCCGAAGTGCGCCAGGTTCGATCCCAGGTCCACGACCTCGCGGGCATGATCCACCGCCTGCGAAGCCTGCCTCAGTTCCGTCTTCACGGCGTGGTCATGGAGCGCCCCCGGCCGGGTCGCTCGCTGGACGACCTCGTCATACCGGTGCTGGGCCTCGCGTGCCCGGACCCCGGCCGACCGATCGGCCCCGAACGTACCATCTCATCCTTGTATACCCGGTTCCGACGCTTGCCCCCTGCGACGAGGACCTGGTGAGTCACGGCCTTATCGAGCGCCGGATGGCTGAGGGCGATCGCCGAGTGAGCCGGGTGACCTGGAGACGATCCGGTCGGGCCTCGAGGCACTCGCAGGCGGGCTGGCTCGGGGGTGGCTCGCAAGACTGAAACATGCCGGGGCAGATCCTACCCCGGTGCGAGAACGGGTCAGTTCAAGCTGACCCAGTCGCGATCAGCAGCCTTGAAGGCCTGGACGAGGGCGTCTACGATCTCGGCGGGTAAGGGTCCCTTGTCGACCCATTCGACCTGGCGGGCCAGCTGTCGCACGTTGGCCGTACCGAAGATCGCGCAACCGACACCCGCCTGGTGGGCCGCGAAGCGGATCGCGATTTCGGGCCACGTCAGGTCGCCGGGCTGGAACCCCATGGCCTTCATGCGGTCCCAGTATCCCTCGACGAGCGGATTGTGCGGACGCTCTTCGTATAGCCAGGGGGCATTCGCGACGGGGCGCTTGACGAGCACCCCCATCCCTCTCGCGGATGCTGGTATCACGTGAGCCTCGAATCCACGCTGATCGAAGACATTGACGGAGACCTCGACGGCACCCAGCGCCGGAAGCGCGAGCGCGGCATCGAGCGATCCGTTGGCACCGGAAAAACCTGCAATCCGGACCTTCCCCGCCTTGACCAGGCCTTCAAGGAACTCGATGAGCTGTCCAGGGATATCGAATTCGTCTCCCTGACCGGAGACGAGTAAAAGGTCCAGATGCTCGGTCTTCATCCGGGCCAGGGATGCCTCGACCTGGCTCTGGAGAGTTGCGACGCTCTCCCCGGGAATCGAAACTCCTGCCGGTGCGTAGCGCGCGCACAGTACAAAATCGTCTCGCCGATGGGCAAGGTGTCGCCCGATTCGCTCCTCGGATAGACCGTAAGCCGGCCCCGTGTCGATGAGCCGGACACCCAGTTCCAGCGCTTCTTGGAGCAACTTGCCGGCATCCACTTCCTGGATGTGGCCGCCGCCGATGAGACCGGCTCCCAGTCCCAGTGGGCTCACCGACAGAGAAGAGTTTCCGAACGACCGCGCTTCCAACGAGACACCCTCCTCCGGTCAAGACCAGCCCCCGCCGTGGACGATGGAACGGTGCGTGATCTCATCCGATCAGCCTTGTACCCGCACCTGACGATTTCGTCAGCCCGGACCCTGAGGACGTTCGAATCCGAAGTGCTCACAGTAGGCCACGCCCGGGATGCGGCGCCCATCCGGGGTCACCTTGACGGCTCGCATGCGCCCCTCCCAGTAGGTGGGCAAGGGGTCCTGCATGAACGGAAACATGCGAGAGAGCTCCTGATCGTCCCGGACCGCCTCGATCTCGAAGGCCTCGCCGGTCCCGGGACGATCCAGACGCCAGCGCGTCGTGTAATGCTTGCCCGTGCGAGGGCTCTGCCACCAGCCAAGACGGGCCATACGGTAATCGCGGGACAGGACACCGCGGCCATCCCCCCGTGACTCGTTGAGATATCGGGCCACGGGCTGGCCCTTCTGCGAGCGGAACCCGAAGACGTTGTACTCGGTCGAGTCGTCAAACTGCAACGAGAACCAGTCCCAGATCGCTCCACGCCCCGAGACGAAGAACGGGCCCCACTGGTGATCCAGCCACGAAAGCCCCTGGACAGGCACCGTACGCCCACGGGTCGTCACCTGTCCCGTGGCCTGCAATCGGGTCTGGGAGAAATACCAGCTGTAAGATCCCTCGGGCATGTCGATGAGACCGTCGCCGTTGATGAGCAGGGGCTGTTTGCGCGGCACGAGCGTCAGATCGAGGCGCTGGACGTCCCGGATGTCCCCCTGGAGCCGGATGGTGTCGCCCTCCTGCCAGAGATGGTTGGCACCGTAGCGGACGTCCAGGCGACCCGGGCGGGCCGTCACGTCCTTCACGGGCACCCAATCACGGATGTAGTCGAAGCGCTGGCCCGATTCGTCGGTGAGGGCCACGTGAACCCAGTGAAGCAAAGGCCCCACCTTGAACATGGTGAACTCGTAACCGAAGCGGGCCTCCGGGCCACCCTCGAGGTGACCGTTGAGATACCACCATTCGGTGAGCGAGAACGGATGAATCCCGGCGTCGACGGGAAAGCGAATGCCGTCCGCACGAGCAGACGATGACGTCACGGCGGCATCGGCCAGGCGCAGGACGCGGGCCACCCTGGTGTCAGCGAGATCGGGCGTCACCGTGCCGGTGCGAACCCGCCGCGCGATCTCCCGGGTAGCGGACGGGTCATCCCCCGCGCCCTCGCCGTAACGGGCGAAGGCATCGAGAACGGGGGCGTCGTGAGAGGCGATCGCACGCTCCAGTGCACGGACACTGAGAGAAACATACGTTTCGCGATCGAGGGTCCCCGCCGTCAGGGCCTTCAGCTCCTTATCGGGCGCCCCCGGGGGAGCGTTCACCGGAACCTGGCAGGCGACCAGGCTGATCACCGAGGCGATGACACACAGCAAACTTAAGCGCTTCTTTACCTTAATTTAACCATGGTATGACCCATGAACGACGGAGTCAAGTCGGGATTCGCTTCGGATCGGGAACGGTGCAGGGTCATCCACCGGGTGGGCGGCACGTACAGGGCGCAACATGGTGGCGGTCAGCAAGAACGGCGAAGCCGTCGTCCAGACCGCAAGTAGCGGATAATCACGCCCATCCAGGGTATGAAAGGGGCGAATTCGTCCTCCCCGCGCCACCAGGAAGCAGGCCATGAAACTCGAGACATTCACACACGTGCGCAACCAGGGTTGGTCCATCGAAACCTTTCCCGACCTCGACTCCGCAGACACGGTGGTCCTCGTCTTCGGTGCCCCCGAGTACCGCGAGGATGCATCGGCCATCCAGGAGCTGAGCGCAGCCTATCCACAGGCGTGCTTGCTGGGTTGTTCGAGCTCGGGAGAGATCGCCGGCACGCGGGTGTCCGATGAGTCCCTATCGGTAGCCGTCGCACGCTTCGAGCGATCACATGTGCGCACCGCCATCGCTCCGATGCCCGAACTGTCCGACGCCAGCTCGATGGCTGCCGGCCGGTCGCTCGCCGAGGCTCTGCTGGCCCCGGACCTGCGCAGCGTGCTCGTGCTCTCGGACGGGCTCAAGGTGAACGGAACGAAGCTCATCGAGGGCCTGAACGCCGTGCTCCCGGAATCGGTCGTGGTCACGGGTGGCCTCGCCGGGGATGGTTCCCGTTTCGGCGAGACCTGGGTCCTGAACGAGGGTAAACCCGAGCCTGGCTTCATCACGGCCGTCGGTCTATATGGCGATAGCCTCCGCGTCTCCCATGGCTCGAAGGGGGGCTGGGACAAGTTCGGGCCAGAACGTGTCGTCACGCGATCGGAAGGCAGCGTCCTGTATGAGCTGGACGGCAAGCCGGCCCTCGAACTCTACAAGACCTACCTGGGGGACCGTGCCTCGGGCCTTCCGGCGACCGGGCTGCTCTTCCCGCTGGCCATGCGCAGTGGCACCGATGATGAGCGGACCCTCGTTCGCACCTTGCTCAGCGTCGACGAGTCGAAGCAGTCGATGACCTTCGCGGGAGACATCCCTCATGGCAGCCTCGTCCAGCTCATGCGTGCCAACTTCGACCGCCTCATCGATGGTGCATCGGACGCCGCCCGATCGGTCCTGGAACATGGGGAGATGGTCGGAGACACGCTCGCGATCGCCATCAGCTGCGTCGGTCGCCGCCTCGTGCTGGGCGAACGGACGGAGGAAGAGGTCGAATCGACCCTCGACGTCCTGCCGCCGGGTACCCGGCAGGTCGGTTTCTACTCGTATGGCGAGATCTCTCCCTACGGCAACGGTCGCTGCGACCTCCACAACCAGACGATGACCCTGACGACAATTTCAGAGGCCTGATGTACGACGCCCTGCTGTTGCGGCAACTCCGCAAATGTGGCCTGGACCCAGACCGACTCCCCGGGGAAGCCGGCTGGAAGGCCTTCCTCGAAAGGGTCAGCAAGGCCTATGAGGAGGCGACCCAGGAGCGCTACACCATGCAGCGCTCCCTGGACATCTCGTCTGCCGAGATGCGCGAGTTGCACGAGAAACTCGCGGCGGAGCGCGACATGCTGGCCGAGGCCCGGGAGATCGCCGATGCCGCCAACCAGGCAAAAGGCAACTTCCTGGCCAGCATGAGTCACGAGATCCGTACCCCCATGAAGATCGGAAGAGCACACG
>JBEIFE010000044.1:0-9229 GCA_040382575.1 Candidatus Sericytochromatia bacterium | reverse complement strand
GCCCTGGATGATCCCGAAAAGGGCCTGCTCGTCGGGGCGAACGTGGGCATCGATACATCGGATTGCCCACCGGGTCGTCCGGTCCACGGCAGCCAGAGCCGCCTCGTGGCTACTCATCCCGGGCACGCACTCGTCGAAGGCCATGATCATGTCCGCACCCAGCGCGTTCTGGATCTCCATGGACGTCTCGGGCCGGATCAGGTGTCGGCTCCCGTCGTGCGGGCTCTGGAACCGGACACCGTCTTCCTTGATCGACCGGAGCGCAGCCAGCGAGAAGGCCTGGAAGCCACCCGAGTCCGTCAGCATCGCATGGGGCCAGCGCTCGAACGCGTGAAGGCCCCCTGCCCGGGCGACCACTTCGTGCCCCGGACGCAAGTACAAATGGAATGCATTGGCCAGGATGAGGCGCGAACCTGTCGCCTCGACCTGGCCGGGTGTCATGGCCTTGACCGTGGCCTGGGTGCCGACCGGCATGAAGACCGGCGTGAGCACCTCTGCATGCGGTGTCCGGAGCCTACCGGCGCGTGAGCGACCGGATCGGTGGGTGACCTCGAGGTGGACGGGGGGATTCGACATGCCGGATTCAGATCCAGGTTCTCAACCAGATGTGGGCGCGATAGAAGGCCTGCAGGACCGGAAGTCCCGTCCAGAGCGGATAGAACCAGCCGAACAGGAGGACCGTCACCGCCGCGTAGATCGACGGAATCAGCAACGGATGAGGTTCCTTGAACCATGTCACGAGTGGAGCGTCACTGCCCTCGGCCACCGGGGGGGCGGTGGTCAGTCTGATGCGTGCACCGAATTCGAAAACCAGGGCGGCGATCGCGATCGCCGCGAAGGGCATGGTCTCGAACATGTAGTGCATGAACGTCAACGAGCGCGGCTGGACGGCCCACGGGAGCCACATGCCGAAGCCCATCAGGGCCAGGAAGGCCCCCGCGGCCCAGCGACGTCGGACGGCCAGGACGGCCACCGAGGCCAGGGCCGGCACGGATGCCCACCACAGCGTCGGATTGCCCAGGCAGACGATGCCCGAGATGGTTCCGTTCTTCCAGTCGTGGAAGTAATACCAGGTGGGACGCAGCATCAGGGGCCACTGCCACCAGGGGCATGCATACGCGTGAGACGCATGCAGGTTCGCGTGGTAGCCCCACATCCGCTGTTGCAGTTCCCAGAGCCGCGTGAACCATTCCTGTACGCCGTGCGCATGGGCCCCGTAATACGGGATGTAGCAGAGCAGGTAGATGGCCACGGGAAGTGCGGTCCAGGTCGCCACCGTGCGCAGAGCGAGCGTGACGATGGCTCCCGGCGATCGCCTGGGCTGCTCGAATCCGATGACCCAGACGGCCACCCAGAGGGCGAGCCACAGGCCTGCATAGAGACTCGACCAGCGCGTGGCCAGCGAGGCACCGAGCGCGGCCGCAGCGCCCACGAGCCAGCGTTCCTGTCCGCGACGCGTGAATTCCCACACGCACCAGCTCGCCAGCAGCATGAACAGCAAGACATGGATGTTGGTCATCGCCACGCGCGACTGGACCCAGAAGACGCCATCGAGACCCAGGAGCAGGGTGGCGAGGAGCGCCGGTCGACGAACCCCCAGCATTCGCCGGGCCAGGACGAAGAACACCGCGAGAGCCAGCCCGCCAGCCACCAGGCTCGGTAGGCGCCACCCGATTCCGTGCATGCCGAAGGCGCGGATCCCGAGCGAGATGACGAGCTTCGCCAGGGGAGGATGGGTCCACTCGTACGGGTCGATGTCTCGCAGGTATTCTTGCGCCGTGCGCGCGTGGTAGACCTCGTCGAAAATCTGCTCGTCTGGCGCACCGAGTCGCCAGAGGCCCATCAGGAAGAAGAGTGCGCCGCTTCCCGCGGCGATCCAGGTGTCCCGACGATCCCAGGCTTCCACGAGGAGGGCGGGTCGAGGTATCAGCTTGAAGGGAAAGCCTTCCTCGCCCGGCGCCTGACGGCTGGTCGCGGGAGTCGCGAGCTGGGCGAGCAGGTCACCGAACAGGGCCATGTTGGCCAGTACGCTCCCGATGATCACCGCCGAGCGCAGACCCGGGGGGATCGCCTGAAAGGTCGAAGAGGCCATGTAGTAAAGGTAGACATAGCCCAGGTTGAGGAAGGTCGTGGCCGAGAATACCGAGAGGTGGAGCCCCAGGCCCCGGTTGTGTGCCGCCGCGAGCGTGAGCAGGGCGAGCGCCGGAAAACCGTACCGCTCGTGCATACGCGTGGCCAGCAGGAAGACCCCCAGGACCAGGCAGGCCCCTCCCAGCCAGACGGGCCCCCAGCCCTCCTCGCGACGTTGCCAGACCCAGTAAGCCACCCACCCGACGACACCCGTGGCGAGGCAGAGTCCCAGTCCCGCATGGGACATCTTCCCCAGCAGCACGACGAGCAGAACGCCCAGCCCCGTCAGGAGGCTTGCTCCCGTCATCCAGGACAGCTTCCGCAGACCGCCCAGGGCTTGCACAGCGATCGTGCCCAGTACGGGGACCGCCACCCAGGCGAGCCGGGCGGGTGCGAGCCCGGGAAGGAGACGCGTGTCGGAGAAGGATTCTCCCCACATGATGGTCCCGTTGCGCAGGCTGGTCACGGTCCAAAGGTTGAAGGCGTTGATCGTGCTGCCGTCATAGGTGGCCGTGCTCCCGAGCATGCGCTGGAACAGGGTCGGGATGCCACCCACCAGTGATCCCGTGAAGGGTAACATCAGCACCGTGGTCAGGACCGTCGCCTGGAGCGCGCCGATGGGCCAGGCTCTCAGGGGCAGACGGAACCATCCTGCCAGGGGAATCAGCGCCAGCGTGAACAGGGCCTGCGGCTTCACGAGAAGGGCCGCGGTCGCCACGGCCATCCCGCGAAGGGGGGCTGCGCCGAGGATCAGGGTCGTGGCGACGAGGGCCACCAGGGTCACCACCCCGTCGATCTGACCCCAGATTCCCGAAACGAACCAGGTGGCCGGATTGAAGGCATAGCCAAGCGACGCGCCGAGGGCCGTCCGGCGCGAAACCCGTCCACGCAGGAGATGGAAGATGAGCCAGGCCGTCGCGATGTCGGCGAGGCCGGCGATCGCCTTGATCCCGTGGATGATGAAGCCCGCGGCATGTGCGGGGTCGAACGAGCGTCCGAGGAGCCCGAGACCGCCCAGGACATAGAGCCACAGAGGGGGGTAGTCACAGAACTGGCCGGGGGAATAGAGGCTGGAGAGGCCATGGTCGGCGGCCTGGAGGCCCCATGCGGCGAAGGTGTCGAGGTCGAACTTGAGTCCCCCGGGCCAGGCTGCCAGGATGAAGCGCAGAACCAGGGCCAGCGCGAGCCCCGTGATCAAACGCTTCTGGATGGTCCGGTCTGGATCGGGGCCAAGTGGGCCCGTCCCGGTAGCTTTCAGGGAGGGCAACCTGTTCGGTTCATGTTCGAGCATCGAATCCATCCGGGGTACTTCAGCGTGCCACGAGACCCGTGGTCAACGCTTCCTGTTGCAGGCGAATCAGGTTCCCGATGCCGCGATCCGCGAGGTCGAGCAAGGCGTCGAACTGACGCCGATCAAAGGGAGCCCCCTCGGCCGTTCCCTGGATCTCGATGTAGGTTCCCACTCCGGTCGCGACGACATTGAGATCCGTCTCGGCGCTGGAGTCTTCCTCGTAGCAGAGGTCCAGGCAGGGTGTGCCCTTGACGATCCCCACGCTGACAGCCGCCAGAGGACCCAGTTCCGGCATGCGAGGCAGGAGACCGCGTTCCACGCCGACGCGCAGGGCGTCGTGCAGGGCCACCCAGGCCCCGGTGATCGCCGCGGTCCGGGTCCCCCCGTCCGCCTGGAGGACGTCACAGTCCAGGATGATCTGGCGCTCTCCCAGTGCCTGTAGGTCGATGATGCCACGGAGAGAACGACCGATCAGACGCTGGATCTCGTGGGTCCTTCCCCCGACCTTGCCGGTGCTGGATTCCCGGCTGGATCGGGTGTGCGTGGAACGTGGCAACATGGCGTATTCTGCCGTCACCCAGCCCTTCCCGGTTCCCTTGAGGAAGGGCGGGACGCGCTCCTCGAGGCTGGCGTTGCAGAGGACACGCGTGTCGCCGAAGGAGACGAGGACCGAGCCCTCGGCGTGACGCGTGAAGCCCCGTTCGATCCGGACGGGACGGAGATCGGTGGGCAAGCGGCCATCGAAGCGGGACAAGACATACCTCCAGAGGTGGCGAACCGCGTCTCCGGACGGGAGGCGGCTCGCGCATGGTAACAAAGAACGCTCCCACCCGCGAGGTGTCGCCGTTCAGGTGATCAGCAACTCGTACTGGCGCTGGCCGCAACCGAGACGTTCCGCGCTCCGCAGCAGATGCTGCCAATCCACGTCCGGAACGAGGGTCCGGATCTTGTCTCGCGAGAGCGGGTCCTGCAACCGGGTCTCCGGTGAGCCTGCCTGCGCGTTGATGAACTCGGCTGTGGCCTGATCAACCCCCACGGGATCCCGGGACAGGAGGATGCCCACGTCGGGGATGATGGCCGCATCCGACCAGGGCACGCCATCGGGATCAGGTGTCACCTGGAGCAACATGTTGATGAACAGGGTCTTCCCCGCATGGTGCTGGAGGATCGCCTGGGAGGCCTCCGCGATCCGGTCGTGAATCTGCAGCGCCGCGATCCGGTTTTCCTGACGCCACCGCGGGTCCTGGGCCTCATCGGTGAGGGTCAGTCCCGGGGTGGGGAGGTCGAGGGTCAACCGAGAATGACGTGCCAGGCAACCCATGCCCGTAGCATGAAGCACCCCCCCGAGGCCCGTCTCGGGATGAAGCGTGACGTGGTTGACGACGATCAGGGCATCCGCGCGGGCGATGGCGGTCGCCACACCCACTTCCTGGAGGTGAGGCCCTTTGCAGGCCAGTCGCACCATGTCGCTGCCATCGAAACCATCGCCGACCAGCACGGGCGCTCCCAGATTCGCTTCGAGGTAGCCGTGCTCGGAAGCGGCGCGCAGGCATCCGATGGCGTCTCGCCGCGATGGACTCGAGCGTGAACACGTGTCCACGATGAACGGTCGGGCCTGGAGATCGACCAGCTTCGCGACGAGTGTCCGGATCAGGGCCGGTGGGATGGTGGTGGTATTTCCGGGTTCGCCGAAATGGATCTTGATGGCTACCCGATCCTGCCGCTGGATCAGATTCGCGAGCCCGCACGCATCGAGCAGGCTGCCGAACTTCAGCGGCACGCTGCTACGCGGTGCGACGCGCCGCTGAGCGAAGTAGACGTCGGCTCTCACGGGATCCGTCCTGACGGTATGGCCATGCCTTCAATCTAGCACGCGAGGTCCCTTCTTTTCGCGAGGGCTCTCCGCTGACACCTTCTTGACATGCCTGTCGGAGATCTCGTACAAGCATGGGCAGGAGCATGGGTGAGTGAGTGCTCACTAGCGCATGTGCCGGCGATGATGCCGGTGCCCGGCGAGGACGAGGAGGTCCGGACCCATGGTCGGTCGCGAGCGTCTGAGCGCTGAAGATCGCCGTGCTGCCATTCTGCGCAGCGCGACTGCGGTTTTCGCACGCTCCAACTACCGGGTCGCGGCGATGGCCGAGATCGCCCGCGAGGCGGGGGTATCCGAGCCCGCCATCTACAAGTATTTTCCCAGCAAGAAACAGCTTTTTCTGACCATTCTCGAGCGCGTCCGCGAGGGGACCCTCGGACACTGGCAAGCACTCGTCGATGAGGAACCGGACCCCGTCCGGACCATCGCGCGGATCGCGCTCAGCCAGTACGACGCCGTCCTGGCTCACCCGGACACCCTCAAGGTTCAGTTCCAGGCCCTGTCCGAGACCGGCGACGCGGACATCCGCGAGGTCCTGCATCGCTCTTTCGCGGCCTACAGGGATTTTCTCGCTTCTCTTCTCTTGCGCTGCCGCCCGACCGAGGCCTCCAGCAGGGGGCTTGATCTCGGCGCGGCGACCTGGACCATGCTGGCCGTCGGCTTCACCCTCAATGTCACCTCGTTGCTGGGGTTCCAGGACGACCTCGGACGCACCACCCTCGAGGGCCTCGTGGAGGCCCTCGCCCGCACGTTCCTCGAACAACCGGGGACGATCGATCTTCTCCTAGAAAGGACTTCTGAGCCATGAAAGACGTGTTCATCGTCGATGGCGTCCGTACCCCCTTCGGTAACTTCGGCGGGGCGCTCAAGGATCTCGACGCTCCGGCGCTCGGCACGATCGTGGTCACGGAGCTATTCGGTCGCCATGCGGCGGCCCGCGACGCGATCGATCAGGTGATCATGGGGGCCTGCGGTCAGGGTTCCGAGGCCCCCAATCTCAGCCGCGTCGTCGCCCTCAAGGCGGGCATCCCCATCGAGAAGCCCGCCTACACCGTGCATCGCAACTGCGGTTCGGGTCTTCAGGCCATCATCAACGCCCACCAGGAGATCGTCGTCGGCGAGGCGGAGCTGGTCCTGGCCGGTGGTATCGAGTCCATGAGCAGCTACCCTTACATCAACCGGGACATGCGGTGGGGCAAGCGGATCAAGCACTCCGAGTTCATCGACTCCATGTGGGAAGGCCTGACCGACCCCGTCTGCGGCCAACTGATGGGCCTCACGGCCGAGAACCTGGCCGTCGAGTTCGGCATCAGCCGTGAAGAGCAGGACGCGTACGCCGTCCAGTCGCACAAGAAGGCCTTCCGCGCCGCGCGTACGGGCGTGTTCGGCGAGGAGAGCATGACGGTGATGGTCCCCAAGAAGGCGGCCGGTCGGGACGTCCCTCCCGAGCCCGTCGGCACGGACGAGGGCCCGAATCCTGCCATCTCGGCCCAGATGCTCGCAGCCTACCCCACCATCTTCAAGAAAGGGGGCTCGGTCACGCCCGGCAATGCGTGCCCGACCAACGATGGCGCCGTGGCCCTCTACGTGGCCAGTGGCGAGCGGGCCGATGCGCTGGGCTTGCCGAAGCTGGCCCGGATCGTCAGCTACGCCTCCTATGGCGTCGAGCCCGAGCGCATGGGCATCGGACCGGCCCTCGCGATTCCGAAGGCCCTGGCGAAGGCGGGGCTGACGCTCGATGACGTCGCGGTATTCGAGATCAACGAAGCGTTCGCGGCCCAGGTGCTCTCGGTCGTCAAGAAGCTCGGGATCGATCCCGACAAACTCAACCCCAACGGCGGGGCGATCGCCCTCGGTCATCCGGTCGGCGCCTCCGGGGCGCGCCTGGCCCTCACGCTCGGTAAGGAACTGCAGCGCCGCGGGGCTCGCTACGGCGTCGCGAGCCTCTGCATCGGCGGCGGCCAGGGCATCGCGATGGTCCTCGAGAACCCCGCGGCATCGTAGGACAAGACAACGGTTCGCCCCGGTAAATCTGGGGTGAACGCTGGTAAGGCTCTGTTCCACACAGGAGGATCGTGATGAGCACGGAAACCCAGGCGAAGCCGGCAGCAGCCGTCAAGCCTCTACCCATCTTCAAGGTCGGGGTCGTGGGCGGCGGCGCGATGGGGGGCGGGATCGCGCAGGTGGTCTCCAGCGCGGGGCTGCCCGTCATCATCAAGGACATCAACCAGGACGCGGTCGACCAGGGGATCCGGGCCGCTCGCAAGGTCTACGAGAGCCGCGTCAAGAAGGGCAAGCTCTCGGCCGGCGAGATGGAGCAGAAGATGGCGCTCATCTCCGGCACCACGACCTGGGAAGGCTTCGAGGACGTCGACCTCGTGATCGAGGCCGTCACCGAGAAGATGGACATCAAGAAGAAGGTCTTCGCCGAGCTCGATGGCGTCGTGCCGAAGTCCGCCATCCTCGCCTCGAACACCTCGGCCCTCTCGGTGACGGAACTCGGTCGCGTCACGCAGCGTCCGGGGCAGGTCGCCGGTCTCCATTTCTTCAATCCTGCGCCCGTCATGAAGCTCGTCGAGGTCATCGAGGGGCAGGATTCCACCGCCCAGACCATGGCCACCCTGATGGCCTTCTGCACCGACATCCGCAAGCACCCCGTGCTGGTCAAGGATGGCGCGGGCTTCCTGGTGAACCGCCTCCTGCTCGCGTCATTCAACGAGGCCGTCCTGGCGCTCGAGGACGGTTCGACCACGGCCGAGGACATGGACGCCCGCATCCCGTCGCTGGGCTTCCCGATGGGGCCCTTCGCCCTGGCCGACATGATCGGCGTCGAGGTCTGCAACGAGGTCGTGCACACGCTGAATGCGGCCTTCGGCGATCGCTTCAAGCCCGGTGAACTGCTCGACTGGATGGTCTCCGAGGGCCGCTGGGGGCAGAAGCGTGGCAAGGGCTTCTACTCGTACGATGAAGAGGCCATCAGCCCCGTGCCGGGGAAGGTCGCCGAGATCATCGCCAAGCATGGTAAGACCACCGAGCCCTTCGATCCCCTGCGCTTCATCCTGCCGATGATCAACGAGGCCGCGATCCTCGTCGAGGATGGTGTGGCTCGTCTCGAGGATGTCGATCCGGCCATGCAGATGGGCACGGGGATGGGCCACGGGCCCCTGCTGATGGCCGATCGCCTCGGCATCGACACCGTGGTGGCCAAGCTCGAGCACTACGCGAAGGTGATCGGTCCGCGCTTCGCGCCGGCGCCGCTCCTGGTGCGCATGGTTGCCGAGGGCAAGCTGGGGGTCCGGTCCGGTCAGGGTTTCCACATCCACGAGGTGGTGGCCGAGGGCCAGAAGGTCCGGGTGTACACCCAGGTGGCCATCGAGGAGGGCGCGGCCCTGCTCACGCTGTCGAATCCGCCGGCCAATGCCCTGGGTGCTGCCGTCATCGCCGAGCTGGACGAGGTGATCCAGGAACTCGCGGCCGACCCTGCCGTCAAGGCGATCGTCCTCACGGGCGGAGGGACCATGGCCTTCGTCGCAGGGGCGGACATCAAGGAAATCCACGACATCCAGTCGGCCGGGCAGGCCCGCCAGATGCTCGACCAGGCCAATGCCGTCTTCAACCGCATCGAACGTCTGCGCAAGCCCGTGATCGTCGCCGTCAACGGCTTCTGCCTGGGCGGCGGATGCGAACTCGCCATGGCCTGTCACGTCCGGATCGCCTCGGACAAGGCGCGCTTCGGTCAGCCCGAGATCAACCTGGGCATCATCCCCGGTTTCGGTGGCTCGCAGCGCCTGCCACGGATCATCGGTTACGGCGCCGCCACCGAGTGGCTCCTCACCGGAGACATGTACACGGCCCAGCAGGCCCAGCGTCTCGGACTCGTCCAGAAGGTCGTTCCGGCCGGCGAGGAAGTGCCCACCGCGATGGCGCTCGCGCGG
>JBEIFE010000043.1:0-9234 GCA_040382575.1 Candidatus Sericytochromatia bacterium | reverse complement strand
TCCCCCACGGGTATGACGAAGGCTTCCCCTCGAGAAGCCGCGGTCGCCACGCCGGTCCAGTCCGAGAGCCTATTCAACAAGGGGTTCCACGCTCGCAACCCGAGTGAACAGGACGTTCTCGACTTCGTGGATGCCCAGGATGCGATCACCGGCGTCCGAAGCAACCCCGAGGCCAGCGGCTATCCCGGCGGCTTCCGCTTCAAGCGGATCGAAAACATCCAGATCGTGCAGCGGACCTCCGCCAGGCCCCTGAACGTAGCCCTGACCCGCGTGTTCTCCGCCTTTGTCGATGCGAACTATGCCATCCTGAATCCGCGCGAATACGTGAAGAACCTGGTCCCGCGCGAGATGCCGGACACCACGTACCTGAGCTACGACCCGGCCACGCGAGTGGTCTCAGCCATCCATTTCAGGGCAACCGACCAGCAAGTCAATGCCGAACTCGCGAAACGCGGAAAACAGGTGCGAGCTGGGCACCCGTCACGCTGACCGGGAGCAAGCTGAATCAGGCAGATGTTCACCCGGGGGTCGGTCTCTTTCGAGAGAGAACCGGCCCCCGGATGCGGGGATGCGGAACGAACCATGTAAAATCGTGCCGCATGACTCACCGGATGCGCGCTCCCGACCTATCGCCCCCCCGCGAACGGGGTACGCCATGCAAATGGAACAGACCCGCCGAGATGAACTGGAACACTTGCTGGCCGAGATCCGACCCGAGGATGCCGACCACGCCGAGGTGACGGAAGAGCAGGCCACCCGGATCGCCACCGTGCTCGCCGATCTGGCCTGGGAGATCGGGATGGTGGATGCCGCCCGTTGCCGGGTCCTGTCGGCGGAAGCCCTGGCGATCGCCACGCGACTCGACCAGCCCCTCGTCCGGGCCCAGGCCAATCGCAACCTCGCCTACCTTCATCGGATGACCGGCGAATTCGAACCTGCCCGAGATCTTGCTCTCAAGGCCCGGGTCGATTTCGAGAATCTCGACGATCCCCTGGGTCTCGCCACGGCGGACGACATCCTGTCCGCGGTCCAAGCCGATCTCGGGGACCTCGACCTGGCGCATGAGTATGCCCTGAAGAGCCTGGAAAATGCGTGGAGGGCGGGCAACGTGCGCGCCTATGCGTGGGCGCACCACGACGTGGCTCGTATCCAGCACCAGCTGGGTGATTCCGTGGAATCGACCCGCTGGCTCGACCAGGCGCAGGACCTGTTCGAGGGTATCGATTACGCCCCCGGCTTGGCCCGGTGTCACCAGCTTCGTGGTGAGATGCACACGCAGGCAGGTCACTACGACGAGGCCTCCGCCGAACTGCACACGGCACTCGACACCTGGCGCCGCATCGGGGTGGCCAGAGGGCAAGCTACCGAGCTGTTGACCCTGGCGCGCCTGGCGCAGCGACAGGATGACCATCCCGGCGCCATCCGGTATGGCGATGAGGGCCTCGAGATCGCCCAGCAGGCCCGGATATCGGATCTGGCAGCCGAATGTCTCATCGCCATGGCCCGGTCCCATCAGGCCATGGGCTCGCCTCACTTCGCAGCCAAGCTCGTCGAACTGGCCATGGCCGTGGCGCGTCGGATCCGGAGCGTGCCGGTCGAGATCGATGTGCTGACCATCCTGGCCAAGATCCGAGAAGATCTCGGCGACCTGGCGGGCGCACTCGAGACCATGAAGACCCTATCGACGATCGAGCGATCCTGGTACGAGCGCGAGTCCCTGGTGCGAGCCCAGAAATCGCGCTTCGGCCTCCGGGTGGCGGCCGCCGAGCGGGAGGCTCGCGTCACGGAGCGATTGCTCCACACGATGTTGCCCGTCCCCATCGCCCGTGAACTCAAACAGAACGGCCACGTGAAACCGGTTCTCCATGAGCAGGCCACCGTCCTGTTCGCCGATCTCGTGGGCTTCACCGACATCGCGTCTCGGATGTCCCCCGAGCACCTGCTCGAGGAATTGGAGATGATCTTCGGGGCATTCGACCAGGTGGTCCGCACGCACGGCCTGGAGCGCCTCAAGACCATCGGGGATGCCTACATGGCCGTCTCGGGCGTCCCCGTCGCAGACCCTGATCACGTCGTCAAGGCGGCCCGTGCGGCACTCGGGATGCGCGATGCCGTCCGGCGACTCGCGGGAGACGATTCCCCCGGCTGGCGAGTCCGGATCGGCCTTCATTCGGGCCCCCTCGTGGCCGGCATGATCGGTCGTGACCGCACGGCCTATGACGTGTGGGGCGATACCGTCAATGTCGCGTCGCGCATGGAATCTCACGGCATGGCGGACCGGATCAACGTCTCCGAGAGCGTCGCCAGTGTCCTCCAGGCGCAGTTCCGGCTCGAGAGCCGTGGGCTCCAGAGCATCAAGAACCGGGGGGAAATGCCCATGTGGTTTCTGGAAGGTGTGAACCGACCCCGTAAATCTTGAGCCTGGCCCACCAGGATGATGGGGGTGTCCACGGTCAAGGAAACCGTGAGGGCCTCCGCCCGGAGCCCTCAAGCGCTTCGCGGATGAACCGCTCGACCCTAATCTTCCGAGATGATGTCGGTCTGAGTCTGGACGTCCTGGATTTCCGGGGCATCCACCGGAGGTTCGTCGGGCACGCCGGGTTCCCGGACCCCGTCCACCGCCGAGGGCTCGGTCGCAGGGACGATCGGTTCGACCGGAACGTCCGGTTCAGCGACGGTCGCCCCCGGAGATGGACGGCCAGCAGGTTGCTGCCGCACCTTCACGGCGGGAGACGCGGTGGCAGAAGGCGTGGCCACGGCCGTACGACGCCGCTTCCGGGCATACAGCGAGTAATCGTCGAGCGGCGGAGCCTCGTACTCGAGCGGTGCCGTATCGAGGTCGGACACGCGCAGCATGTAGGGCAAGTTGTACCGGGGACGATCTTCCAGCCTGCCTGGAACGATGAAGCGCGCCTTGTTTCCCTGGTCGAGGAACAACGCTTCCTCGAACCCCTGCCGCCGGACGAACATCTCGACGGCGAGCTGGGGCAAAGGGGAGGTTTTCATGACCAGGAAGCGTCCATCCCGACCCTTGCCCACGAAAAGCCGCTCGCGTGGGATGGCATTGTGGAGGGTCTGTTTGACCCCGCTGTAGGGGTCGAGATAGTTCGGATCGGGCCCGGAAGGCAGATAGGCGTAGCCCAGTCCCCCGAAGAAGGCGCTGTACCGGTTCTCGAATCCGGACTGCCAGCCGCCGAAGCCGAACTCGATACGACCATCATGGCGAAGCGCCATGTAGTAACGGCGTAGCGCGAAACCAGCGCTCTTCTGGGAAGCCACCGACAGTTGCCCGTCCACGAAGACGTCACCGATGGAGTTGGCGTTATACCCCGTACCGGGATGCTCCTCGAAAAACGGGCCGCTGAAGTACAGCAGTGCCGAGGTATCGGAAAAGGCCTTCTGCTCCACGTCCCAGCCACGCGCGATCTGGATCCGGACGTGAGACGTGTCGAGGCTCGCGAGCTGGGTCTCCTGCGTGAGTTGCAGATCCATCTGTCCGGAGCGGCGCAAAGGTAACATCCGCTGCAGTTCTGGCGTGACGATGCGGATACCGGCCACCGATTTGACATATTCCCCCGTGACCATGCCACCCACGAAAAACAGGGGCATGGTCAGGGTCAATGCCAGCACGTAGGTCATCCGCTGACGGCGGGAGTCTTGCGGACTACGGGTGGAGCGCGTTCGTACGGTCCGGGTAACGGTCTTCACCACCCGATCATAACCGATCGACACCCGGAGCGTCAGATCCGCCGACCGGGCAGGTGAACGTGCCAGATGTGGGGGTATGGTACCCCGGTCGCCCCCACCGGAGGTCATCCATGGCACATCCCTGGTTACGCACCCGCCAGCCCATCGCGGAGGACAGCGCACACGGCGGCCTGAAGCGTGTACTGGGCCCCTGGTCGGTCATGTTGCTCGGGATCGGCTGCACCATCGGGGCAGGAATCTTCGTGATGCCCGGGCAGGTAGCTGCCGAGCACGCCGGTCCGGCCGTGATCCTGTCGTTCCTGCTGGCGGCGATCGCCAGCGCGTGCGCCGCCCTGTGCTACAGCGAACTGGCCGCCATGATCCCGGTCTCTGGCAGCGCCTACTCGTACGCGTACGCCACGCTGGGTGAGTTCATCGCCTGGATCATCGGGTGGGACCTGCTGCTGGAATACGGTCTGGCCAACGCGGCCGTGGCCTCGGGCTGGGGAGGCTACCTGAACCAGATCCTCACGCCCCTCGGCTGGGCCCTGCCCCCGCAGTGGTGGCACGCCCCGGGTCAGGTCATCGAGGGAAGTACCCAGGTCGGCATCCTGAACGCCCCTGCGGCGATCGGGATCTTGCTCGTCACCGGGCTGCTGTGCCTGGGCATCCGTGAAAGTGCGAGGGTCAACGGGATCCTGGTCGCCACGAAGATCGCCGTGCTGCTCATGTTCATCGCCCTGTGCGTCCCCCACGTCGATCCGGCGCACTACACGCCCTTCTTCTTGCCCGGAAAAGGCTGGAACGGTGTCGTCACGGGTGCAGCAGTCGTGTTTTTCCTGTTCATCGGCTTCGATGCCGTCTCGACGGTGGCGGAGGAAACGCGCAATCCGCGCTTCGATATGCCCTTCGGTATCCTGATGGGGCTCGGAATCGTGACCATCCTGTACATGGCCGTGGCTGGCGTACTGACCGGGGTCCTCCCCCTCTCGAAGCTGGGCGTCCCCGAACCTCTGGCGGCGGCTCTGCTCGCCGTACAGCACCCCCGGGCGGCCATGGTGCTCTCGGTCGTCGCCGTCGTGGGTATCGCGAGCATGCTCGTGGTCGGAAGCATCGGCCAGACGCGCATCCTTGCCGTCATGGCCCGGGACGGGCTCATGCCCGGCTGGATGTCCCGGATCCACCCCAGCCTGGGAACTCCCGTCCTATCGACCCTGGCGCTCGGCGTGGTGACGGCCATCCTGGGGGCATGCTTCCCGCTCGATGCCCTGGCGGACCTCGTGAGTATCGGGACACTCTCGGCCTTCGTGGTCGTGATGGCGGGGGTCTTGATCTTGCGCCATCGTGAGCCGGAGCGCCCCCGGGCTTTCCGGACACCCTGGGTTCCCGCCCTGCCCCTCGTGGGGATCGCGATAAACGTCTACCTGATGACGGGGCTGGCACCGGCCGTATGGCTACGGTTTCTGGTGTGGTTCGGCGTGGGAATCGCTTGCTATGCCATCTGGGGGCATGCGTCGGCAAGTCGCACCCTCGCTCGCCAGGGGCAGACGCCCGTGGCCCAGACTCCCGAATGAATCGAGAGGCGCGACCAGAGGGTCGCGCCTCTCTTCATTGAACGGATGCAGGCGACGCCGATGGCAACTATCCAAACAGCCCCATCTGGACCGCTGGCTTGTGGTCGGAAAGCTTGCGCATGGCCTGGCAGAGCATCTCGACGTCGAACATGGCGCGGTGATGGCCACTGTGGTCGAGACCGAAGGCGTTCAGGAGACTCTTGAGGCCGTGCCCCTTGAGCTGACCGTTCCGGCCCAGCACCCAGACCGCGAGCGCCTGCGTATCGACCTTGAGCTTCTCGAGTGGCACGGCCCAGACCTTGTGCCGCACCTCGGCCGCCTTGAGGAACTCCCAGTCAAAATCGATGTTGTGAGCCACGGCATACATGGTGCCATGCCGCTCGGCGAAGGCCTTGAGCTTCCGGAAGGCCGCCTCGGGCTCGGGAGCCGCCTTGAGTTCTTCCATCGAGATACCGTGCGTCGCCATGGCATCCCGGTCGAACTCGGCGCCCTCGAAAGGCCGGATCAGGGTCTCGAAGCGATCGACTTCCCGCAGGCTGGCCATGTCGAGAATGATGGCGGCGATCTCGATGGGAGCGTGACGCGAGGGGTCAGTCCCCGTCGTCTCGAAGTCGAACACGAAGAACTTGGTGGGCAGGCTCATGCGAGGGGATCTCCAGGACCGATGGGCACCCCTCCATCATAGCAGGGAAGCGAATCCCGGCCCCGGCACACAAGGTGTCACGAACCTGTTATGCTGGACACGATGCGGTAAAAGACGAAGGTCTTTGCCGTGTGCGCGCGCAGCCAGCATGAGGAGTACTTCGTGGCGGAAACCCAGCCCCTGACCATCCTGTGCATCGCAGTGGCCCTTGTCGGCAGGCCGTTCATGATCAAGGCCAAGCAGATGGGTCACAAGGTCATCGTCTTGACCGGTGCCAAGCGCCTAAACGAGGAATGGCCCCGCGATATCATCGACGACGTGTTCGCGGTCCCCGATCCATTCGATGAAAAGGTCGTCAGGAACGTCGTCAGCTACCTGGCCCGCCACCAGCGTATCGATCGTGTCGTTCCGATGGGTGACTTCGACGTCGAGATCGCCGCGATGCTCCGCGAGCACCTCCGGTTGCCCGGCATGGGCGAAACGACCATGCGCTACTTCCGCGACAAGCTGGCGATGCGCCTGAAGACGCAAGAGGACGGTATCCCCGTTCCTGATTTCGTCCATGTCTTGCATCACCCCGACGTCGTCGACTACATGAACCGCGTCCCGGCCCCCTGGGTCCTCAAGCCCCGTCAGGAAGCCGCCTCGTTCGGTATCAAGAAGATCTACACGCCCGAAGAGCTCTGGGCCGAGTGTGACAAGCTGGGTGACAAGCAGACCCACTACCTGCTCGAGAAGTACACACCGGGCGACGTCTACCATGTGGACAGCATCGTCAGCGAGCGCGAGGTCGTCTTCGCGTCCTGCTCGCGATATGGCATGCCGATGCTCGACCTCAACACGACCGGCGGTCTTTACACGACCCGGGTCATCCCCCGTGGCGGCGAGGACGATCTCCAGTTGCGTGAGCTCAATGAGCGCGTGGTCAAGAGCCTCGGTCTCGTTCGCGGCGTGACGCACATCGAGTACATCAAGGGCCGCGAGGACGGAAAGTTCTACTTCCTCGAGGCCGGTGCTCGCGTCGGCGCTGCGCGCATTCCCGACGTCGCCTGGCACGCAACCGACGTCTGCCTGTGGCACGAGTGGGCGATGATCGAGATCGGTCAGGGCAAGATTCCTTACGAACTCCCCGCCCATCGCGAGGAGTATGCCGGCACGATCATCACGCTGGCACGCCAGGAGACGCCGGATCTTTCGGGTTACACCGACCCCGAGATCTGCTATCGCCAGGCACGCAAGCACCACGCGGGTCTCATCGTGAAGTCCCCCGACCAGGGACGCGTCGAGGAACTGCTCCAGCAGTATGCCGAGCGCTTCAGCCGCGACTTCATGGCGCACGCCGCGCGCAAGGAAGCCTAGGCCGTGGCAGATAACGCGGCCCAGGACATCACCTCGCTCATCCGGCTCCGGCTGGGTTCGCACGACGCACACTATGCGGGCGATCTCGTGGCTGGCGCGAAGATGCTCGAGCTGTTCGGAGATGTGGCCACGGAACTCCTCATCCGTCTGGATGGGGACGAGGGGCTCTTCGTCGCATACTCGAGCGTCGAGTTCCTCAAGCCCGTTTACGCCGGCGACTACATCGAGGCGAGGGGCAAGCTGACCAAGGTCGGCAACACCTCACGCACGATGGAGTTCGAGGCCTGGAAGGTCATCCGACCGATCCGGGGTGCGGGGCTGGGCGACTCGGCCGCCGAGGTGATTGCCGAGCCTGAACTCGTCTGCCGAGCCCGTGGCACCTGTGTGACACCCAAGGACAAGCAGCGCATCACGCCTGCCGATCTCGAGGGCTGAACGCAGAAATCCCATCCCGTGAGCGGGGAGGCACATGCCTCCCCGCTTTCTCTTGAGCGAACGGCCTCAGGATCCGGGGCAAAGCAGGAAAGTCGGCGGTGGACCGGCAGGCTCGGCGGCATTGTTGATCCGGTCGACCGCATCATTCAGATCTGAAACCGTTGCTCCCCCGTGAGCCGTTGCCAGCCCCGAGGGGGTGGTCAAACCACCCAGAACCGCTTCCGAGAGCGTCTCGAGTTGCTGGACCGTCAGCCCCGCAAAGTAACTGAGCCCCCCGGGCGCCCCCGGCGCGATGACGAGGTCGCCGAGATGCGTCCCGTCCCCTGCCGTCTCACCTGGCAAGAGATCCTGGGCAGAAAAATCGATATTGAGCCGGAGCGTGACGACCTGCTTGCCGAACACCCCCGTCCCCACGTTGACCGTCGGGTCGGCAAAGGAGGCCGACAGCACTCCTGGTGGTCCAGACTGCGAGGATCGCAGAAAGGCTCCGACCGACGTAGACGAGGTGAACGTCAGTGACGAGGTCGTCCCGACTCGCAACCCAGGCGACGCCGGGTAGAGCGTGGGGAAGCTGGACTGGAGCCAGGTCCCCGGGTTGCTCCCCGCTGGTGTGCTGCCCCAGCCCCCGAGCGTGACGGTCCGGATGTTCCCGCATCCGGTCGGCGGATCGGCCGTCGGGCCCGGACTGGACGAAGGGGGCGGATCGGCCAGCGGGCTCGGAGTGGGCGAGGGCGGATCGGCCGTCGGCCCGGGAGTAGGAGGCGGATCATCCGTTGGACCTGGCGTGGACGATGGAGGCGGATCGTCCGTCGGCCCGGGGGTCGGCGACGGGGGACGATCCGTCGGGGTGGATGTCGGCCTCGGACTCGGGGACGGCCGTGGAGTGGGCTCGTCATCGTCCCCACCACGCGGAAACATGGGCAGGGGCCACAATCGGGCGAGCCAGATCGGATAGACGAGACACTCCTCGACCCGCACTTCCCAGCAGATGGGCTCACAGGATTGCGGGGGGCGCGCACCCGCAGGAAGGCAATCCTTCCAGGCCATCTCGCGCGCACCGGGTCCGCATGCACCGGCCAGGATGGAATCCGCTGCCCCGTGCGGGGGCCGATCCTGGGCAACGAGGTACACTCCTGGACCGGGCACCTCGAAGGCGAAGCGGCCATCACCCCCGACCGCCACGGTCTGAAGCGGTCGATCCGGATCGACCACACCTCCCGGGTCCCGGCGATAGAGCCGGACGGTCCGGTGACCGAGAGCCAGGTCGGGCGCCGTCCAGCGCGCATCCCCGTCCCGGTCGGCGAAGATGAGCCCCTCGATGCGGGGCATCCCTCCGGCAGGCACGACCCGTGGGGCAGCACCGGGTCCGGCCGGGTCCCCGGGAGAAACCCGAACGTAGGGAGGAATCTCCTTCTCAGCCGGCGATTCCGGTCGAGCCACCGGGGCCGGCTGCCGGGCCAGACAACCGGTCCAGACCAGGCCTCCCAGCAGGACAGCGAGCGGAATCGCCCGCCTGAAGCGACGCCTCATGACAGC